>NZ_BAWZ01000048.1:0-28598 GCF_000698105.1 Geomicrobium sp. JCM 19037
CGACCTGCGGGGTCTCGTCTCGGTCCTTCTTCCGCAGGCGTCACCGCCTTTCGTTCCAATTAACGGTACTGAATGGGCGTCGTTGTTGTACTAGAGGTTCTTCGTTTTGAAACTGAACGGTATACATACACTTTGGAGATCATGGGTAGCCGCAAAAACCATTTATTGCTAAATCTACTGTGAACGAATAACATCGATTTTCAATGAATTTGAATTTTTGCCTTTAACGTTTGGTTTACCATTGGTTATTAAAGAATCTCACTGAATCCGATGACCGAGAACGGTCTTTACGGGCAAACGTCTACCTATTGTCTGTTCATGTCCATCTCACTTCAACAACTTCGTTTCCGATCGTTGTTCATCACGGCAAGAGTTGTAGGCAATACGGAAAACGTTTTACAAAGGTTCAAAGTGGTGACCTAGGGTAACCACTTGACTAAAGCATGTGATGACCTGGCACTTATGTGACAATCCAGTGCTCAAACCGTGCACTTATGGCCCTCAATTGTCACTTATATCGCGTTTTGTGACCATTGACTCCGTTTATGTGCACATTCACGTTTAAATGATGATTTTTCTTTCCCGATTGTCACTTAAACGAATATATGGGGCATTTGGACTTCTTCACACACATCGTAGCCAGTAGGTAGAAAACACGGTGGGTGTACTTTGACCACCGATGTTGCACTTGTGCTCTGGAGTGCAATCAACCACTTGCACTGGAAAGCAAAGACTCGTAGCGCGAATCAGGAACACATTCAGTTCATCCCAAATCGTAGGTGTGACTGGGGTGCACATGAGAGTCAAATACTTCGTCCAAAATGAACTTGTGGATAGGGTGAACCCGCTCATCTCGAAAAGAACTGTTATCTGTAATTGTTGAGGAGTCTTTTGAGATAGACGGGGACAGATACGAGTATGCGACATCGGGTGTTACAGAGAAAGGAAATCAAGTGAAATCACATTCTCTGCAAATAACCATTGCAACCTGGCGCTTACTTAGGATTGGATACGAGGAGTACATATGTACAAACGTGGAGGGAGTTTGAGGAAGCGGATGTCCCTGAAGAGGCGAGGGAACAGTTGTGCAATCAATGAAAGGAGCATTATTTCCTGGGCAATATAATCAACTATCTTAAAGTGTAGTGATCATTTGAAATATATCCTCCAGCAACAGAAAAAACTCACTTTTCGATTAATTTGTGGTAGAGTGAGTACAGGAGGGGATCGTATGTTTGCTAGTGAAACGAAATCTTGGATAAAACGAAATGCAAGACCTTTGGAACATGCGCGCTGGCAGTATTTGTTTGAAGGCAGGTCTTCGGCATCTGTGCTTGAATGCTTGACAGCATTTCAAAATGAAGATGGAGGGTTTGGTCATGGATTAGAGCCAGATGTTTGGTTGCCAAATTCTTCTGCCATTGCCACGTGGTCTGCGGGTCAAATTTTACTTGAAGTTGAAGCCACTCGGAATGAACCGGTCGTTCAGCGGATGTTGACGTACTTGATGAATGCTTATGATGAATCGATCGGTTTATGGCGAACAGTCATCCGAGAGTTTAATGACTATGCTCACGCACCGTGGTGGACGTATTCAGAAGAGGCGCAGCAATTTTGGATGTACAATCCGTCGGTAGAACTAGCGGCATTCCTCATCTACTGGGGCGAGCAAGGTGGCCAAGAAGCACGTTTAGGATGGCGCGTCATTGAAAAGGCTACAGATCGTATTCTTAGTTGTACGGAAATGGATTTTCATGAGATTAACAATTTCCAAAATATGTTAAACGTTGTCGGTGACGATTGGGAACGAGGAAAAGATGTAAAAGCCAAACTACACGAATTGGTCCATGAAGTGATGAACAAAGAGCCTGACACTTGGGAGCAAAGTTATAGCCCGACACCACTGCAACTCATTACGAGTCCAGAAGATGAATTGTACCCGACGTACGAAGAGCTTGTTGAGGAGAATTTACGTTTCCTTAAGAGACAAATACAGCCTTCTGGTGTGTGGGACATCCCTTGGGAATGGGAAGGAGATGCGTTGAACTTTGCCGTTGCAAAGGAGCATTGGAAAGGAATTCGAGCAGTAAACCACATAAAAACACTTCGGACATTTGCTGCGTTATGATCAACGATGTTAAAAGGAAAATGGACAAGTATGAGGTTCCTGCGGTTAGTTTGAGCACGTGTACACACGAGAATGTGTCCAGTTTAACAATCGGTGCTCCCGAACACCAGTTGTTTCACGCATGTTCGATAAGCAAAATGATGACGGCGTTGCTCGTCGTCAAGTTGGAGCAGTGTGGGGAGTTGGATCTCGATGTGCACGTAGTTCGTGACTGTACGCTCCGGCAATTACTCGTCCATCAAACAGGCATTCAAGATATTCCCGGACTTGATTCCTCGATGCCGTTTTCAGACCAGTCGCTACAGCATACAGAGTCACGCACATTTGTATACGCAGATAGCAATTATTGTCTCATCCAACAATATCTAGAGAACAGGTTTCGACGGCCGTTTTGGCAATTGGTAGAGTCCTACATTTTTGATGAATATGAGATGTCGAGTAGCCGTTATCCCATTCGTCAAGATTCGGATTTAGTGTACGGGACTTTTGTGGATGGGGAACAAGGACAAGTCCCATTGCCAGACCCTTCATTTCATGCGGCTGAAGGGTTGTGGACGACAGCGGCCGACCTTGGACAAATGACTGCTCAACTGATGGGTAGAGATGAAGAGCTTTTCATTCAAATGTACACACCGTTACCGTCAGCACCGTGGGCGGGGTTAGGTATATTCATCGAAGGAGATGTTGTGAATTCACTTGGATGGGGAGAGACTTTCCAAGGGATGGTCGTGCTTGACCGAAAGACGAAAGTTAGTGCGATTGTTTTGACGAATCATAATTCAGGTAGGCATCAACGTGAAGGTTTCATTGGTGATGTTGTGGATTATTTATTGAAGAGAAGGGGAGATTTGTGTTGACTGAAGATTTTTATTGCGATGAAGTACTAAGTGGTAACACCGAAGTAAATAAGGTGTATGAAACAGAGCTTGTGCTGGCGTATTATCATACGAAACCTTTTTATCCCGTACATATCGTTGTTATCCCGAAACGCCACATCGGCTCATTACTCGATCTTGAAAAAGCGGATGATGCGATTCTGTTGCAAATGATGGATGTGGTTAAGGTCGTTGCAGCAAAAGTGAAAGAAGAATAAGGGGCGTGCCGAGTACTGACCAACCTCGGAAACTATCAAGACTCGAAGCATTTGCACTGGCATGTGTATTTTGGAGAACCGCTTCATAAAAAGTAAAAAAGCCAAAAGGTTTCCCTCTCGGCTATAATCTTCGACCCGTAACAAGCTGCACAATCAATACAATGAGTGCGACGACGAGTAAAACGTGGATTAATTGGCCGCCAAAACTTCCAATAAAGCCGAGTAGCCATAAAACAATGAGGATAAGAATTAATGTCCAGAGCATACGATGTCCTCCTCTCGTTGTCCAATTTGTAGATTGTATGACAGGGTGTCCAATAGAATGCATTATTTATTTCTACAAGGAATTTCTCAAACGTTCATCGATAGGGGTGCTCATGACTTTTATTCATCAGGCAGGTTCGCTACAATAAACGTGATATAGAAGGATGAAAGTGAGGATTTAATTTGGAGCCAAGAATTTCAAGTGTCACAATTTTTGTGGATGATCTTTCCCGCTCATTTGCGTTTTATCGACGGTTGTTTGAAATTCCACATGAACAGATGGTTATCCATGAAGATCATGTGGCGTTCTTTTTTGAGAATGACCTCTCGCTCGTTTTATTAGAAAATGTGGGAGCAAAAGCGAGTCAGATGATGCTTACCCATGCTGCTGAATTTGCAGATGACGTTGATGCGATTTTGCAACGAGTGGTCGCTGCAGGAGGGCAAGTTGTACAATGGCCAGAGAAGGATGCTTCTAGTTACGCAGCCCTTTTTGAAGACCAGATGGCCACTTATGGGAAGCGATTGCGTGGATATAATGGACGAGGTGAACGATGCCTTGTTCATCGTCCCGATCGATTTTGACAAAGGAATTGTGCGAAGAAAGCAGGATTTTGTAGTTTTTTGACGAAAAACAGTATATAAATACGGCTGTAACTCACTTCGTAAAGTGAGATTCGTCATGAAAGAGAGTGAACATTTGTGAAGATACGTTTGAACACCTTGTCGACCCTTTTTTATCAGAATACATAAAAAATACAGAAGAAAAGATGTACAACATATTAGATTTGGCTTGTGGGACGGGAGATTACTTGATTAAACAGTCGGGTAACTTTTCGAAAGAACGGATGAACTGGCACGGTGTGGATTCATCCCCATATTTATTAGAGCAGGCAAACGGTCGAGCATCACAAATTATCTATCGGCACGGCTATGCAGAGGACCTCCCTTATGATAGAGAATGGTTTCACTATGTGGCGATGTACGATGCTTTTCAGTATTTCATTCAAAAAGAGCAAGCCTTAGATGAAGTGCACCGTGTATTGAAAGATAATGGCAGGCTGACGATTGGTAATACTTCTCCTGAAGATATGAAACAATGGTGGATCTATCACTACTTTCCGGAGGCATATGCGATTGATTTTGAACGGTATTGGACGAAACATCGGCTCATTCAGGAGTTAGAGGACCGAAATTTTCAAGTGCAAATGACGATCAATCATCACGTGGAAGTGCTCTCTTTGCCGGAGGTTGTGGAGCGTTTAGAGGCAAGGAATTATCCTATCTTGTCGATATTGAATGATCGTGATTATGAAAAAGGAAGAGCGCGTGTCGAAGCGGATTTGCAGCACGAACCTAATAAAACGATAAAAAGTGAGTACACAGAAATGGTCTGCGTGGCAGATTTAGGAGTGGAGACATGAAAGCATATATTTTTGATTTCGATGGGACATTAGCGAATACGTTGCCATTATGTTTTGATTGTTTTCGGCGCGTATTTAAAGAATTTGACAATCGAGACGTAACAAATGATGAGATTATCGAAATGTTCGGTCCGACTGAGGTGGACATTTTGCGAAAACACTTGAAAACCGAGCAGAAAGAGCAAGCGGTTCATGAATTTTTGAGCCGTTATGAGCGGGATCATGAGTTGTATATTCAGCCAGATGAGGAGATCATTCGTGTAATTCGCTCGCTAAAAGATGCAGGTTATCGGTTAGCAATCGTCACAGGAAAAGGTAGAAAAGCGTTTGATCTCACTTTTGAAAAAGTTGGATTAGAGACGTTTTTCGATGTCACGATTACCGGAGATGAGGTGCGACAGCCTAAGCCACATCCTGAAGGAATCGAACGTGCCATGCAGGTGTTAGGTGTTGAGGCAACTGAAACGATTTATATTGGCGACAGCTCGGCTGATGTAGAAGCTGGGAGGCGAGCGGGGACAGAAGTCGCTGCGGTTCAATGGTTGCCTGTTTCGCAAACAGAGAAATTTGATGAACAAACAGTTCGTGTATGGCACACGCTCAAAGATCTTGAGCAGTTTGAAGCGAGTCGACGTGAATGAAGATTTTCGACACAGTTCCTTTTTTTGTTCGCTTGTATGAACCGTCACTTGCGTTTTTGCACAACTATCAACGTGCGTTCTCTAATACGTTCAAATCGTACCGAAAATATCATTGCAAAAATACGACGGAACAAAAAGAATTCGCGCTATCGGAATACGCCATTGACCACATCGAACGTGTGCATAAAGAGATTATTCCGATTATTGAGCGGACAGCCCGAGCGTATGAAGAGCAATACAGCCTCGTATTTCCGATTTCTGTGCAGCTGATTGTCGGCGTGTATGGGTCAAATGCGTATGCTGAGCGAGAAGTTGTCCCAAACATAACGTTCGCACTTGAACAGTTGCCCGCAGATGAAGAGAGTCTATCAATAATCGTCGCTCATGAACTCGGGCATGTTGCCCACCATATGTTGACCGATCAAAAAGGGTGCGATTGGGGAGGAATGATGTGGCAGGATCCACGCATCTCCGCGTTTCAAGAAGGAGCGGCGATGTATTTTTCGAAGCAAATCGTCTCCGGCCTTCCTGATTTTAAGTACTTCTCATTCGATGCTCAAAAAGACGACGGCTACCAAAAAGCTTTAACGCTACTTCCGGGCATCGCGCGTGCGTTTTTAAAGGATCTACAACAGCAGTCAAGTACACAAATGGTTCGAGAATGGTTTTCAATTCGAGGTGGCGAACAATTTGAGATTCCGCGATTAGGTTATGTCATCGGAGAGCAGTTTGTGGCAACTGAGATTGAGCGGTTAGGGGGAGAGCGGGCATTGACTTTGTGGACGGAACCTAACTTTCTGCAATACATGAACAGCTGGTTGGAAGAAGTGTGTGAAAATGAATTTAAGAACAGATCATGATAAAATGGTACGAAATGAGAGATAAAGGCAGGCTACAACAATGAATGTCCAATCACTGGCAGTTTTTTGCGGATCTAGTTCAGGGACCGATCCGATTTATATGAACGTTGCCCGCGAACTTGGGGAGCGACTCGCAGAACAAAAGAAGACACTCGTCTACGGTGGTGCACGAGTCGGTTGCATGGGTGCAGTCGCAGACGGTTGTTTATTCAAAGGCGGTAAAGTATATGGCGTGATTCCTGAGCGCTTAACGAATGTTGAAATTGCGCACGCAGGCTCACAGAGCTTCATACCGTTGAGACGATGCACGAGCGTAAAGCGAAGATGGCCGAGTTAGCCGACGCGTTTGTCGCCCTTCCAGGAGGTGCGGGGACGTTAGAAGAGTGGTTTGAAGTGTTCACATGGGCACAACTTGGCTATCATGAAAAGCCCGCTTGCATTTTAAATGTAAATGGATTTTTTGATCCGCTTCTTGAGATGCTCCAGCATACGATTGAGCAAGGCTTCATGAAACCGGAGTACCGAGATACGATCCTCGTCGCCGAGTCCCCTGAAGAGCTTATTCAGATCGTCGAAGATCACCACGTCAAACCGGTGTCAAAATGGGAGTAATCATTTCATGGTAAACGGTTGGCTTATTCTATTATTACTCATTGGTTCTGCGCTTACGATTGGCGTCACACTTGCCATCGCCAAAAACCCAGGGGAAGACCGGTATAGTAGCGAGAGCAGTTTCAATCTACTCACGTTAATGTACACCGTCGTCGTCCCGATTGTTTTAGTGTTGGTGATTGCCATTCTTTTCTTTCTCTAGCCTTAGAGGTGCGGCAATCGTGTGCTCAATCACCTCGTTAAACTCGGCAGTCGTCCCGTATTGTTCAGGATTCAAAGGAGGGTGGACGTGAATATTCACCCGAGCGGGTTTTATTTGCCCATTGTTTTCTTCCAAAATTTTATAAGAACCATCGATCGTGATCGGCAAAACGGGGATGCCGATCTTTTTTGAGATTCTTGCCGCTGAATTGCTAAATTCTCCTAAGAAACTTCCTTTGCTGCGATGACCCTCGGGGAAAATGCATACCGATTTCCCAGCTTGAACCATCTCGCCTGCTTCCTTTAATTTTCGAATGGCTTCACGTGGTTTTTCTTGATCCAAAAAGATGCATTGCTTATACGTCATCCACGTGCCGAACAACGGAACGTTCTGCAATGATTTTTTCGCAATAAACGATAGATTAATATTCACGTGACTCAAAAGCAGCGGGATGTCAAAGTTACCTTGATGATTGGAAACGTATAAATACGATTCTTTTTCTTTTACGTTGTGTTGGCCATGAACGGTTACATCGGTGTTTGCGATGCGTAACGTTCGATCGGATAAATTTTTCGTCAGGCGGTTTGCTTCATTATATGCCTGCTCGCTAGGCTTACGACGAAGCCAAAACATCTTAGGAATGATCAAAAGTAAAAATAGTGCTGCGTGCCCATAGGCGAAAATTGTTCTCATGGTGTGTCACTCCTCGTTCATTCTACGCTAGTACTATATCTTGTTTTTAATCGATGCGTAAAGGGCGAGGCAAAACGTTAGAAAATAACAGAATTTTCATTTAAAATGAGGGTATACATTTCTTATATTGGAGGATCTCAATGGCACAGACATTTGCATCATTAACGAACTCGATGGTAGCGATTGAAAAGCTGTATGAAGTTGGAGAAGATCGACTCATCCAACCGATGAGAGAAGGGAAATGGTCGGTCCGCGAAGTGGTTGGGCATCTAGAGTCTTGGGACACGCACATTCTTAGCGAATGGGTACCTGCAATTGAAGAAGGTGCACGGTTATCGGCGTTTCCTGATCATGAAGCTTTAATCATGAGGCGATTGAAATGCGCAAAAACCTCGATGTGAAAACGAGCCTTGATCAGTTTCTTACAACGAGAAAGAAACTGATCAGTCAGTTGTTAGCGATAGACCCGAATGTACGGTTTACTATCGGTGATGGCAAACGACAATATTCGGTTGAAACGTTCGCAAAAATGTTCGCGAAACATGACCAACATCATATGAAACAGATCGAAGAATTCCTAAGCAACGAATAGCGACAAAGAGATTTTTAAAAAGGTATTGACATGGCCTGAAAATAGGAGTATCGTAATCTCCGGCTCAACAAATAAAGATTGTCGATAAAATGTCACATTGATTTCGACGAGAGCCCGATTTCCGTGCTGCTGGGCATAGTTATGGCCGGATCACGTATTGGCTGCATAAGCTGTAATTGCAGCAGCGCGAGACTGTAATGTTGGGGGATTAGGGATGAAATACTTCGAGTTTTTTGCGCCATTTTATGCTTTGATTAAAGCACCAACGAAAAATAAGGCAATGAGTATCTACAAGAAAAGAGTATGGGAGAACGGGCCTGAAGACTGGAGAGAATGTTCCAGAGATTACGCACTCATGCGTTTTGCCATGGATCATCATCCTGCAACCACTGATATTCCGGTCACTCTCAACGAATTCACAGATACCGACGCTGACGTATTAATTGTTACATGTCAGCCTGCAAACTTAAAAAACGCAAACTAAAAACGCACAGCCGCCCTATATGGGCGGCTGTTTTTGTGAGCTTCTGGCTAAAATAAAGGTGTTGAACGTTAAATTTTCCTTATTTTCGCTGTTCGTGCTTGTGTGAGACCGTTTTTGCTTCCAAAAGAGCTTGGATTGGAAACAAAATCACACACTATCCCCGTTTTGGCCCCAATCCATGGACGTCTGTTTCCAAAGACACGTTTATGGAAACAGACCGACGAACGACTGTCTTCTTTTATTCCTTAAGTTTGAATCACGCGACTTTCGAAGAATGAGGTTGAATCAAATCAAGAGAAATTCACATGTAAAAAAGTTGTCAAACGAAAGGCTATCAGAGGATGATGAAACGGGTATGATGGACGAGAGGGAGTGGTGTACATATGAAATGGTTAGTCACATCTACCGTAGGAGTTATTGTGCTTGTCGTTGCTGGATTTCTCCTTTTTAATTCGTCTGGAGGCACTCAAGATGTTACGGAGCCTTTGCTTGAAGGACAGCCAATCCTTGGTGATGAAGAGGCAAATGTGACCATTATTGAATTTGGGGACTACAAATGTCCAGCGTGTAAAGTATGGGATGAAACTGTTTTTGAGAACTTGTACGATGAGTACATTCAAACCGGTGAAGCAAATTTCGCCTTCATTCACGCGCCATTTCACGGTGGAGAGTCACTTCTTGCGGCATTGGCTAGCGAGTCGGTGTGGGATCGCCATCCAGAAGCATTTTGGGAGTATCACAAAGCGCTTTACGACTTCCAACCAGAGAACGTTGCCCATGATGAAGAATGGGTAAGTGCAGAAGTGTTACTCGGTATTGCGGAAGATATTGAAGCGGATATTGATGTTGCACAACTTGCGAGCGACCTCGTTGACCAGACATACCAAGAAGAAGTCGAACAAGATATTGATCTTGTTCAAGAATACAATGTTGAACGGACCCCAACGATTATAATTAATGGAACGCTCATTGAAGATCCATTTGACGAAACATTGATTCATGAAACCATTCAATCTGAACGGTAGATTGTCCCGGTTCGTGTTCGATCTTTGCTACGCAGGGATGCTCGTTACTCACGAGCATCCGTTTGACATCGGTCGACGCTTTTGGCGATTGGGTCGATCTCGATGTAGAAGATTGAATTGCCGAAAAAAACAGTTCCGACTAAGCCTAACATGAATGGTTACATAAAAGATTTAGAGAAACAAATTGCGGTTTACGTCTATATAAGTTGAACTAGAGAAGTTCACTGAATTGAATGATCGAGATGGGTATTTGTGCGAGTGAGTGCTTGTATATTGCGTGTTGAAATTCATCTCGTTGCCGATCGTTGTTCGTCACTGCAAGGGTTGCGAGCAACACGAAAAACATTTGCCGAAGGGTGAAAAGTTGGACCGAGCTCACCACCTGGCACAAGCATGTGATGGCCGGTCACATATGTGACAATCCAGCCTCAAACCGGGCACTTTCGGCACGCAACTGTCACAAATCGCGATATTTGTGACAGTTGACTTCGTTTATGTGCGCATTCACGTTTAAAATCATGATTTTTCATTCCCAAGTGTCACATTAATGAATATATGGGGCATTTGGACTTCTTTCCTCACACCGTAGCCCGGGCGGGCGCTGAAAAATTAACGTGTCTGTTCATAAGTGACTCGTTAACTCGACGTATTGGTTAGATCTATGTGGGGATATCAACAATTTAGCGTGTTACGATCGTTAAGAATCCCATCATAGAAGCGTCTATGTGGGAATATCGCCTTTCTATGTGGGGATTCCGGCTGAAAATTGTTCTTAAATGAAGAAAATTCCATCATAGAAAGGGTCTATGATGGAATTTTCACCATTATATCAAGCGAAACACTTTTATATGATTTTTAATTTCTCATTTTCAGTGACCTCTAGCCAGGAGGCAGGAGTTCGCCACCGATGTTGCTCTTGTACTCTGCACTGCATAGAAAACACGGTGGACGTCTTTTGGCCACCGATGTTGACCTTATAGTCTGGACTACAAGCATCCGCCAGCAGTGGAAAGCAACAACAAACTTCGCAATCAGGAAAATGTTACGTTCCTTCTATATAGTTATAAATTGGTGTTTACCCGTAAATCGCGGAGGTCTGTCCAACGCCGATGGGATTTTGGGCACTCTATTTCCAAGAAAACAGTGAAGTTCTTTGCGTCAAGATAAATCACGGGTACACGTGTGGAACTTCATGATTCTCAGTCACCGTTTTAAACGTTTGAACATGTTATAATGTGAGGATGACGATAGAAAGGCTTGATCGGGATGACGGCGAATCAGCAGAAAGTAACGGCGTATATAACGCGAGTGGTGAACGAAGACGTGCAGTTGTTGACGATGACGTCCAATGATACAACTTGGCAGGAGTGGAAGTTCCAGGAGGAACCGTCGATGCTGGCGAGAATTTGGAAACGGCTCTATTTCGTGAAGTGAAAGAAGAAGCTGATCTCACTGATGTTGAAATCATATCCTACTTAGGGGATAACGAATATATTTCAAGAACGACAGGTGAGCGAATTATTCGGCATAACTATCATCTGTGCTTTAACGGTCAATCACGTGATTCATTTCAAGTCATTGTTGAAAGCAATGATAAAGATAACGGCTGGCTCTATGACTATGAATGGGTTTCTCTTAGTCAAGATGAAGAGCTACAATTAGCCGACAAATTACAACCGGGTCTCATTCAGTTACGCAAACGCATTCTTCATTAAGAAGAAGTGCGTTTGCGTTTTTCGTTTTTCAGCGCTTTAAACAGCGACAAAACCATCAGGATCATAACGATGGAAAAAGGAAAAGCGGCGACAATCATCGTGTTTTCAAGGGCTTGCAAACCGCCGGAGTAGAGTAGAATCGTAGCAATTGCCGATAGAAGTAACCCCCATGTTAACTTGATTCGTGTCGGTGGGTTCGTTGAACCGTTTGTCGAGTGCATACCGAGAACGAACGACGCCGAATCGGCAGATGTGATAAAGAATACGGCAATTAATAGAAGTGCCAAGATGGACATGATTGTTGGAAAGGGTAAGGAAGTAAGCATTCCAAATAGCATTTCCTCGGTTGCGAGTTCATCTAACCCTAGGTTCAATGTTTGTTCTGCGTGAATGGTCGTTCCACCGAGAAAAGCAAACCAAATGAAGCTTAAAACTGATGGGACGAGCAACACACCAATGGTGAACTCACGAAGGGTTCGACCTCTAGACACACGGGCGATGAATGTACCCACATAAGGGCCCAAGCAATCCACCATGCCCAGTAGAAAATCGTCCAGTCTTCTGTCCAAGCGCGTAAATCGCTATTATCAGGTGCAGCACGAAAGCTCATCTCCGGAATGGTTTGTAGGTATTGACCGAACGACTGGGTGAGAATGTTTAAGTTAAAAAGTGTAGGCCCCGTAATAATGACAAAAATAAGTAAAAAAGCGGCGAGTAACATATTTGTGTTACTCAAATATTTAATGCTTTATGAATTCCTGTATAAGAGGATAGCAAAAATAACGCTGTAATTACGATAATGATGAGCACTTGAAACAGGAAACTTTCTCCAATTCCTGTCATGAATGTCAAACCACCGTTAATTTGTGTCGCCCCGAAACCGAGCGTTGTCGCAACACCACAAACGGTTGCAATAATTGCCACAATGTCAATAAATTTTCCTGTCGTGCCGCTTGTGTTCATCAATGGTGAAAGTGTAGCGCTTATCAGCTGGTGCATCGAGTCGGAACTTAAAGTAAGCCAAACAGATCGCCACGATCGCATAAATTCCCCAAGCGTGTAGACCCCAATGGAAATACACGTGACTCATGGAGTCCAATACGGCAGCATCTGAACCTTCAGTCGTTGTCGGGGCATCAATTAGGTAATGAGAGAGAGGTTCTGCAGCTCCCCAAAATACGAGGCCTGTTCCCATCCCAGCGCTAAATAGTAGGGCAAACCACGTTGCATAATTAAATTCAGGTTTGTCTGTATCTTTCCCTAATTTAATCTTCCCGTAAGGCCCAATGATAAAGAAAAGACAAATGATCACAAAAATAAATACAATAATCAGATAATACCAGCCGAAAGCTTGGGAGATAAAGTCTTGCGCATGAGCGGTTGAGGATTCGAGCATACTAGGATTAAGCGCACCGAAGATGACAATCAATAAAATAACCGAAGCGGATAAATAGAAGACTGGACCAATTCTCTTGTTTTTTGGCATTATATCTCCTTTGAGATGACTGTATTTGTAGTGGCGTTTTATACCTTATCCTCTTATACCTAGTTGTCACGGGACAAAACAAATTTTATATTATATTCAGAAAACATTTTTAGCGTATTTCTTTGAAAAAAATGTGGACAAATACTTTCACTACATAATATGATGTATCTACTGTTTAAAAGAAAAGCACTTCGTTCTCTTATGATCGATTTAACAGAAAAGATTATATTGTGAAACGATTAAGAAATATTTTAGGATAGGTCTTTGTCGTGCGTAAGGGGAGGATTTTTAATGAGTTTAACGAAAAAAATTATTATTGCTCTAATCGCCGGCCTTGTTGTCGGTCTTTCTTTAAATGCATTTCTTTCAGAAGAAGCATTTTCAACGATTGATTATTATGTGCTCAGCGGTAGGGGATATCTTTCTACGAGCGATCTCGATGCTCGTCGTTCCGCTCGTGTTCTTCTCCCTCGTCTTAGGGGCAGCGAGCATGAGTGATGTAAAAAAACTAGGCCGTATTGGCGGCTTTACGATGGGTTTTTACTTACTAACGACGCCAATCGCGCTAGGCATAGGGATTGGGGTTGCGTATCTACTTCAACCAGGTACGGAAGGCCTTATGCAGCAAGACATGGAAGGGTATGAGCCAAACGAAGCTCCACCAGTGATGGAAACGCTCATTAACATTATTCCTTCTAACCCAGTAGAAGCGTTAGCATCTGGAGAAATGTTACAAATTATCGTTTTTGCCCTCTTAATCGGGTTTGGAATTGCGATGCTCGGTGAAAAAACGAAAGGTTTGCTCGACCTTGCTAGACAAGCAAATGACGTCATGATCTGGCTCGTGAAGATTGTCATGTTGCTTGCCCCATTTGGTGCATTCGCGCTCATCGCTTCAGCCATCGGAGAACTCGGTTGGAACGCGCTCGAATCGATGTTTATGTACATGTTAGCGATCGTACTCGCGTTATTTATACAAATGATCGTCGTTTACGGTGGGCTCGCATATTTCTGGGGGAAGAAAAACCCAATCGAGTTTTTCAAAGGATTCTTTCCAGCAATGGCTGTTGCGTTTAGTACATCGAGCAGCAGTGCAACACTTCCAGTGACGATGAAGTCAGCAGAAGAGAATTTAGGCGTGCCTAAACAAATCAGCTCGTTTACTTTACCACTCGGTGCAACGATTAACATGGACGGAACCGCAATTATGCAAGCGGTAGCTACCATCTTCCTTGCCCAAGTGTATGCCGTAGATTTAGGCGCTACAGAATTACTCACGATTATCCTGACTGCGACACTTGCAAGTTTAGGAACAGCGAGTGTTCCGGGTGCAGGCATTATCATGCTTGCCATGGTGCTACAGTCCGTCGGCATTCCGCTTGATGGCATTGCCCTCATCCTTGCCGTTGACCGTATTCTAGACATGACACGTACCGCCGTGAATATTACCGGTGATGCAACAGCTTCTGTTGTCATCACAAGAATGGAAAAAAAGCGCGGCGAAACGTTTGACGAAGAAAAAGCATAAAGAAAGAAGCGTCCTCACTCATGAAGTGTGGACGCTTTTTTTAAGCTCTTGAGCGGAGCAATACGCGGGCGAGGATGGCGAGAATCGGCAACTCGATCAGCGGCCCGATCACAAGAGCGAGAGCCACGAGAGGAGTGTCAGGAAATACGGCGACAGCGAACGCAAGCGCTACTGGGGAATTGCGCGCAATAATCGTCATTTGTAAGCTAACAGAATCGGCATAATTAAACCGCCAAAGCCGGTTCGTCCATTTCCCAACGAAGAAATTAACGATGAAAAAGAGAACGATCGGAATGAACAATAAACCGATCACTTCGACGTTTTGAAACAACAGCTCCCTTGAGACGAAAACATCGCCACAATCGCCAGCATGAGAAAATACACTTGAGCGTGATCCCAAACGCGTACCCATCCTTCCAACTTCTTTTCTGATAGAAAGAAACGTGTCACTCCCGCTACGAGAAAGGGGAGAGCGAAGACGATGACAATGCTCGATAGTAAGGTTTCAAAAGAGATGAGTTGGAAGCTTCCAGCAAAAACGAGTATATAAATAGGAAGTAAGACGATTTGTAATAGTAAATTCATTGGCAGAACAGATGTGGCAAGGGTAACGTTCCCTTTGGCCATCGCTGTAAAGATCAGATACCAATCTGTGCAAGGTGTGACCATGAGCAAGATGAAACCGATCCAAAGTGCTGGATGGTCTGATAGAAATAGGCCCCGAGCCGAATGCGAGCAGCGGGGACCAAAGAAAGTTGATCCCAATCGTTGTTGTCAAAAACTTCTTATTGCGCCACGACGCACGTATAGACTGTAACGGGATCGTTAGAAACAGTCCGTAAAGCATCAGTACAAGAGCGGGCACAATGAAAACGTCTGCATTCTGTTCGACAGCAGAGAACTGCCCTAGCAGAAGTCCAAGTAGGATGGCAAGTAGAATAAATAGTGTCTGGAATTTATTGAGGTTGTTCATAGTTCTCATTATACAACAATTTATAATTGCATACTTATCCTTATTGTTGTATATTAATGAATAGAAATGAGGGAGCACAATGAATTCTACGACATCAACTAATGAAACGTTATCGATATATTCTAAGATGAAATTTTTGATTCCAACAATGATCGGGGCGATGTTATTCCTCATCCCTCTTCCGGTCGGAGAGGATGGTCAATGGCTAGTCCTCATTGCGGTAATGGCTGATGCCGTGTTGGCGTGGACCGAACCGATCATCGTCGAATTGCTCGTTGCTGTGTTACTGTTTTCGGGTGTGGCGTCTCTTTTAGCGACGGTTGCAAAACCGAATTGGCTTATGCAATCAAAACTGCATCCGCTTTTCGTTGTCCATCCGATATGGCTCGTCATTCGACTTGTCGGTGCGACGTTTGCTGCAATGGTGTACGTTCAGTGGGGACCAGCGTTTTTACTTAGCGAATTTACTGGCGGTGAAGTATTAACGAACTTGTTGCCAACACTTGCCGTCTGGACGTTTATTATGGGTATGCTATTGCCGTTGCTCGTCGATTATGGGCTAATGGAATGGCTTGGGACGATGGCGAATAAAGTGATGCGCCGTTGTTTCAACTGCCTGGTCGTGCTTCTGTCGATTCTGTCGCTTCGTGGATGGGAAATAATATGGTGAGCATTCTCATTACGATTGATCAGTATGAGAATGGCTATTATTCAAAGAAAGAATCAGCGGTCATTGTGACCAACTTTACGATCACAAGCATCGGTTTTGCTTTAATTATTGCGTCCTTACTGCAACTTGAACAGATGTTTTTGCCGTTTTACGCGACCGTACTCGTTGGTGTGTTTGTAGCAGCGGTCATTTGCCCGCGTATCCCGCCGCTTTCATGGATGAAAAATGAATACTATGAGCCGGTTGGGAAGCAAATTAAAGAGGAAGCCCCAACAGACACGTCAACGTTTTCGTGGGCGTGGACAAAGGCGGTTGCTAAAGCGGATGGTGCGGACAAGCCGACGAACATTGTGAAGAAAGGGGTATACAATGCGGTGGATATTTGGTTAGGTATGTTACCGATCGTGATGGCAATCGGTACACTCGCCCTAATCATTGCGGAATTTACATCGTTTTTCCAGTGGATTTCCTATCCGCTCGTCCCGGTACTGGAATGGATGCAAATCCCTGAAGCGGCACAAGCGGCGCCAGCGCTTCTCGTTGGGTTTGCCGATATGTTCTTGCCGGCCATTCTTGCAAGTGGAATTGAAAGCGAGTTGACTCGCTTTGTTGTCGGTGCGGTATCGTTGACGCAACTCATTTACTTGTCAGAAATCGGTGTGATGCTTATCCGTTCGAAGATTCCAGTGAACTTCTGGCAATTGCTCGCGCTATTCATTATTCGCACGATCATCACATTACCGATTGTTGTGCTCATTGCTCACTTTATCGTATTTTAAGTATAATAGAAGATCGAGTTTCGTCTTGTGAAGAAAAGGAGTCTGTTTACGTTGTCAACGAACTGGAACAATCTAGTAGAGAAGTTACCGGAGCGTCTCGCGCCGAGTATGGCAAAGGACCATCCGAATTTGCCTGTTGTTAAAGAAGAAGGAGTCTACTACTACGGTGTGGACAAAAAGAAATATCTTGATTTCACGTCGGGTATTGCCGTGACGAACGTCGGTCATCGTCATCCGAAGATTGTTCAAGCGATCAAAGATGCAGCCGATGAACTGACCCACGGTCCGATCGGGGTTATTCAGTACGAATCGATTTTGAAGTACGCCGATGAGCTGGCGAATGTCATGCCTGGTGATCTTGACTGTTTTTTCTTTGGAAATAGTGGTACAGAGGCAGTTGAAGGGGCGTTAAAGCTTGCACGTCACGTGAAGAATAAACCGTATGCCATCTCGTTTACGGGTGGTTTCCACGGACGTACGCTCGGTTCATTATCGGTCAGTACGTCAAAAGCGAAGTATCGGAAGCACCAGCCGGTAGGGGGTTCGTACCAGATTCCTTACTATGATCCGTCAGACGATGAACAGACGGCCATCAAGAAGTTGGATGCCCAATTCAATAAGCTGTTTGCTCATGCGGTTGATGTTGAGGAAGTGGCTTGTGTCATTATGGAGCCGGTGCTTGGTGAGGGCGGATACGTGATCCCGCCAAAGAGCTGGGTGCAACGCATTCGTGAGATTTGTAACGAAAATGATCTGTTACTCATCTTTGATGAAGTGCAAACAGGGTTTGGACGAACGGGAGAATGGTTTGCAGCCGAACTGTTTGATGTTGTGCCTGACATTATGGCGATTGCGAAGGCAATGGCGTCTGGTCAACCGATTAGTGCGACCGTCGCCCCGCACAAGTTGATGCAACAGTGGCCACTCGGAAGCCATGCGACCACATACGGAGGTAATCCAATTGCGTGTCGCGCCGGGCTTGCTACTCTCGAAATTCTAAAAGAAGAGAACTTGTTGCAAAACGCAAAAGAAGTCGGTGCATATGCAGCTGCACAGTTAGACGAACTTAAAGCCAAATATCCAGTAATCGGAAGTATCCGAGCGGTTGGGTTGATGATTGGCATTGAGATTGTTCATCCGGAGTCCGGTGAGCCGGACGGAGAGCTAGCGATGAATATTCTTGATCGTGCACTTGAAGAAGGCGTTCTCTTTTATTTTTGTGGCAACAAAGGAGAAGTCATCCGTATGATCCCACCTCTTACGGTAACGAAAGAACAAGTAGACGACGGCCTTCTGATGCTCGATCGTGCATTAGAACGAGCAACGAAAAAATCAACGTAATTCCGTATGAAAACCCCCTTGTCCTCATACTTATGAAGACAAGGGGGCTTTTTATGGCGACATTAACATTTATTCTCGTGTTTCAATTCGTAATCTTTCTTGCTTTGCTTGGGGCGCTTCTTTGGATCGGACTTCGCATTAGTCAGAACTCCCCCGTGAATATCCGTCGGGCCTGTTCATTACCGTCATTGTAGCTATGGTTGCTGTGATGGTAAGCGATGCCGCGACGCACGGGTTCTCAATTGCGGGCTATTATTTATTGCCTGTCATCGTCATCATTGTATCACTCGCCATGCTCGTGCAAACAAGGAGATGACGCTTTAAGCCGTATGCTCTGTGGTGCGAGCTTTCATTTCCCGGTGATCACCGAGGACGAGTAGCCCGGCAATGGTAATCGGAACACTCATCATTAAGGAGCTAATCAATAGTTGTATATCCACTTCAGGGAAAATGCTGATTCCTAAAGAGAGGGTAAGTGCAACCAAACCGGTAATGAGGAGCTGTTTAGCCGCGCGTCCTTTCTTTTTATGAATGTTGAATGTACCTAACGTACCGATCGTCACTAAAGCGATAGGGATTAAAATGATTCCCCCCATCACCAGAATAACTATCCACCCACCTTCTGGAGCGATAAAGGCAACCAACCCAGATACAAAAAGCACACTAAACACATACGTGACGATCTGAACGAGGCTAAGCACTGAGAGAATGAGTTGCGTGACATACATGTTGAACTCTCCTTGAATACGCGTAATTTTTAGACAGTAAAAAATAAAAGAGGCAACGAAGCTCCTTATTCCATGCCTTTCATCCGTTGACCCATTACTTTTTCCATCTGTCGTTTTGCATCTTTTTTCTTCAACGATTCCCGTTTGTCGTAGTTCTTCTTCCCTTTTCCTAATCCGATAAGAATTTTTGCGAATCCGTTTTTAATGTAAACTTTCAGCGGGACAAGCGCATACCCTTGTTGCCCTGCTTTACCTGTAAGTTTCTTAATTTGTTGTTTATGCATGAGAAGCTTTCGCGTGCGCACAGGGTCGTGATTATGACGATTCCCTTGTTCATAAGGATTAATGTGCGCTTGATAAAGAAGCACTTCGCCGTCTTCAATGCGTGCGAAACTTTCTTTAATGTTCATTTGTCCAGCGCGAATGGACTTAATCTCCGTTCCTTTCAGAACAATGCCAGCTTCAATTGTTTCTTCAATAAAAAATTCATGATTGGCTTTGCGGTTTTGAGCGAGAACTCGGCTATCATTTTTGGCCATAGAGGTGCATCCTTTTTTCCATTGTCGTTTCTTCATCGTAGCAAAAAAGCGGGGTACCTGCAACGAAGAAGGTGGTACAATGGGGCGAGGAGGTGATCGTTTGCATCCGCACTCAACCCATATTATGCAAAAATATATCGGAAAATTGAAACATAAATTTCCGAACGAGTTAATCGGCGTATACGTTCACGGGTCATTGGCGCTCGATGAGTATCGGCCAGACGTGAGTGACATCGACTTTGTGACGGTTATTCGTGAGCCGTTCACACGTGAGCAAATCGATCAGTTAGGCCCTTTGCATCACCCGGAAATGGAAGGGATATATGTGAGGGCTGACGATGTCGGTAAAACGAGGAGTTCTGTGGTTTATGTTAATGGGAAGCAGCCAGCAATGATTAAGGGTGTGCCACCCGTTACGTGGTGGCTGTTAGAAAAGAAAGGCATCCGATTGTACGGTCCACCATATGACGTGTTCCAAAGCAGAACGACCGACGAACAACTCGTTCACTATGTGAAAGAGAATATGAATACATACTGGCGTCATCATCCAGCACCTGTAACAGAAGAAGATGTGTACTGGTGTTTGAGTGGGGTGCTCAGGCAATGGTATACGCTCGAACACCGAGACATCATTTCAAAACGAGCGGCGCTCGTTTTTGGACACGAAAAACTGCCCACCGAGTGGCACGATTTACTCGGTATAGAGCCGACCTCGAAGCCGATCAAAGACAAAGAGCATGCACATCGGTGCATGCTCTACATCATCGATCAAGCGTTATAATTGTACCGTCCAACCGAACGGGTCTTCGATACGGCCCGTTTGAATACCGGTAATCGTATCATACAACTTTTGGGCAGTCTCACCGGTTTCGTAGTTGTTAATCGTTAGCTCTTCGTCCATGTATTGAAGTAGACCGACCGGTGAGATGACAGCAGCCGTACCTGTACCAAACACTTCCTCGAGCGTCCCAATCTGATGAGCGGCACGAATTTCTTCTAAAGAGATTCTCCGCTCGTGCACCGGCATGTCCCAGCTCTCGAGCAGCTGGATGACACTTTTTCTCGTGACCCCTTCCAAAATCGTTCCGTTAATCGCAGGTGTATGAATCTCACCATCGATTTTGAAGAACACATTCATACTGCCAACCTCTTCAATGTATTTTTTTTCGAGGCCATCCAACCAAAGCACTTGGGACCGCTTATGTGCCGTCGCACGGTCTTGTGCCTTGTACGCCGCACTGTAATTGCCGGCGGTTTTTGCTGAGCCCGTCCCACCAGGTGCAGCACGTGTGTAATGGTCTTCCACGAAAATACTGACCGGGTTCATCCCTTCAGGATAGTACGAGCCAACCGGAGACAAAATCACCATAAACGTATACGTTTGTGAAGGCGCAACGCTTAAATTCGCTTCTGTTGAAATCACGAACGGACGGATATACAAAGAAGTGCCGTCTGCAGTCGGAATCCAGTCTTTCTCAATTGTTACGAGCTCTTTTAAATAGCTGAGTACCGCCTCTTCATCGAGGGGAGGAATACTTAGGCGGTCATTTGATCGGTTGAGTCGTTGCATGTTCTCCTCGGGCCTGAATAAACGCACCGTTCCGTCGTCACCAACATAGGCTTTCAACCCTTCAAATACCGTTTGCCCATAATGAAAAACCATCGCCGCCGGGTCTAGCGTTAACGGCTCATATGGGACAATCCGTGGGCGAAACCACCCTTTATCCGTGTGATAATCAATCATGAGCATATGGTCAGTAAAGTATTTACCAAAGCCAAGTGCGTGTGGGTCGGGCTTTGCTTTTTTGGTCGTTGTAGGAATCACTTCTAAAGTTTGTTGTGTCATGCAAGAGCCTCTCCTTGTCAGAACATTCTTTTTCAATCACTATATCATGAATGCTAACCATTGTGTGGCAAAAAATAGACAAGCAGACTGTTGGGATTGCTGGATTTTAGGGTAGGCAGGGGAAGGGGGAGTGATCTAGATCGTGAATCTCCTAAATAATCCCAAGGCCTAACGACAATCGGCACCTTTGGTGCCGAAACAAAACCACACTTTCATCGGCATGGCTCATGCCGACAGGTCGTAGGCTCTTAGGATTCATTTAACCTAACGATTTTCCCCCACCGATGCTACATGTTTTGCAATCGTTCAATGCGGTTTTTGGGAGGTGGATGGGAGGAGAATAATCCTGCCACTTTTTTTCTTTAAAGGGTCCGCGAAGTACAGAGAAGCAGAAGTGCCTGATGCTTCTTGGACGGGGCGTTCAACGCCGGTAATCTTTCGGAGTGCGGAGGCGAGCGCATGTGGATTGCGCGTTAGCTCTGCCGCTGATGCATCCGCCAAGTACTCACGATTTCTCGAGATCGCAAGTTGAATCATCGTTGCAATAACCGGTGCGAGAATAATGAGCACGAGGGCAACGATAAGCATGAGCGGGTGTTGTTTGTTATTGCCACCACCGCGGTTAAAGATCATCATCCTCATACCGATGTCGGTAAGAATGGCGACAGCACTCACAAGCGCCACGGCAATTGTTGATAAACGAATGTCGTAATTTTGAATGTGCGCCACTTCGTGGGCAATAACGCCTTCCACCTCTTCGTTATTGAGTGTATCAAGTAGGCCCGTCGTAACCGCAACCGCCCCGTTTTTCGGAGACGTGCCGGTTGCAAATGCGTTCGGGCTCGGGTCTTTTATAATGAATAGCCGTGGCCGCGGTATGCGAGCAACCATCGCCATGTTGTCGACCGCTTCCCACAAGGGGATATTTTCACTTCGGTCTTTCACTTCATGGGCATGATTCATTCTCATGACAACGTTCGTACTCGACATAATCATCATCAGCGTATACCCACCACCAAGTACAATGGCAATAATGATTCCTGTGAAGATTTCACCGGTGGTAAAGTACGTAATGGCTGCGCCAACGAGCAATACAAAAATGACAAAGCCAGTCACAATGAACACGGTTTTCGTTTTATTTTGTCGGATCTGTTTTAGTCGATTCATACGCCCTCTTAGAATTGAACCTGGACATTTTGACGTGCTTCCTCTGGTGTTTCAAGCATTTCATATTGCATAAAGTTGTGAACACCCGCAACAAAGTTCGTCGGAATCGACTGGACGGCAATATTGTAATCGCGCACGGTTGAGTTGTACGATTGTCGCGCATAGCTAGCTTATTTTCCATCGCCGTTAACTCCTCTTGCAAGCGAAGAAAATTCTCATTCGCCTTCAAATCAGGATAATCCTCACGAAGCGCAAACAACCGGTTTAATGTCCCTTCCAACTCATTGTTCGCATGCACTTGCTCATTACGCGTGGCGTCTGACGAAGTCATCTTATTTCTCGCCTCAATTACTTGAGTGAACGTTTCCTGTTCATGCTCGCATATCCCTTTACCGTTTCAACGAGGTTCGGGATCATGTCGTACCGTTGCTTTAACATGTTGTCAATCTGAGCCCAAGACTCCTCTGCCACATGCGATATTTCACGAGACGGTTATATGAGCTGAACCAAAAGATTCCAACACCCACAACCCCGACAATAATCACACCGAGTAAAATTACTAAGATCGTTGTCATAAATGTATCTCCCTTCCAAAATGTGTGCTTATCCCTATACGAGACACAGATCACTTATGTTTCATATTTTATCACTACAATCCAAAACCATGTAGCTGAATTATTCCGATAGATTTAGTACAATTTAGTGAAAGGAGATGATCCGATGAGCGATTTATTCACATACACCACCCAAAACGAGCGAAAAGACGCCCTAAAAGAAATCGTTGAAGACTTCAAAGCCCGAGCGGAACAGCATGATCGGCAGGTAGCTTTCCTCACGAAAACTTTAAAACCTTACGAAATAGCCGGTACCCTGGACTCACCGTCCCGACACAGTTTGGCGGTAAAGGGATTTCGCTCACAGAAATGCTTGAGCTGCAAGAAATCATCGCCGAAGCGGATGGATCGACTGCCCTCTCCATCGGCTGGCATATGGGAATTATGAAAAGCCTCGGTGAAAACGAGACGTGGCGCGATCATGTTTATCGTGAACTTGCGGCTCACGTTGTCGAGCGAGGGGCGCTTTTAAATAACGCCGCCAGCGAACCGGCGACCGGCAGCCCGACCCGAGGAGGTCGCCCTGAAACAACCGCTACGCCCGTAGACGGGGGTTACGTCTTGAACGGGAGGAAGACGTTCACGACACTCGCACCAAGCTCGACTACTTCGTCGTGAGCGCCGCGATCGAAGGCACAGAACAGGTCGGAAACTTCCTCGTCCGCGCCGGCCTGCCCGGTGTGCGTGTGGACAATACATGGGACACACTCGGTATGCGCGCCACAGGCAGTGACGACCTCATCTTAGAAAACGTCGCTTTGCGTGAAGAAGACTACGTTGAGACGCTTGGTGGGGGTCCGAAACCACCCGCAGGCTGGCTTTTGCACATCCCCGTGACGTACTTAGGCATCGCTACGGCCGCTCTTGCCTATAGTGCCCATGCCGCCAATCACTACTCGCCGAATAGCATCGACGGGACGATTGCCGACTTGCCGAACGTGCAACAAAAAATCGGCGAAGCTGAACTGCTCCGCATGCGTAGTCGCCACTTTTTATACAGTGTCGCTAGAAAATGGGATGAGAGCACGAGCGCTGAGCGCGAGCAGATGCAAGGTGAGCTCGGCGCAGTCAAGCATAGCGTCGTTAACGATGCACTGTCGATTGTCGATCTCGCCATGCGCGTCGTCGGCGCAAAAAGCCTCGCCGCGGACAACCCGCTCGGCCGCTATTACCGCGACGTGCGCGCCGGCTTGCACAATCCGCCGATGGACGACATGACCATCATCCAGCTCGCAAAGTCCACATTCGCCCGTCATCCGTAGTCATGGGGCGGGGGTGGCTGGTAAACATTAGGAGATTCGCGTTCTAGATCGTTTTTAGGTCGTACCGGCAAGGATCGGGCAAGATCTTTGCTCTATTTGTCATAATTTAGGAATTGTGCGATCTAGACTACCGCGCCTCCTCCTCGCCCCTGGCCTGAAAACCTAATGACCCGTCGGCATGAGCCATGCCGAGGGAAAAGCGGATTCGTTTCGGCACCGGAGGTTTCGACGGTCGCCGTTTATTGGGATTATTTAGGAGATCCGCGATCTAGATCGCACCCAAAACGATCTAGATCGCGTAAATTGCTCCGAATAGCTGGTAAAACAGGTGATCTAGATCAAAAATAGGGTGATCTAGATCATTTTTAGACCATATGGCAAGGGTCGGGGCAGGGCACGCGGCTCTTTTTACATAATTTAGGAGAATGGCGATCTAGATCACCGGGCCTCACGCGCCTCCTCCTCGCCCCTGGCCTGAAAACCCAATGACCTGTCGGCATGAACCATGCCGAGGAAAAAGCGGTTTTGGTTCGGCACCGGAGGTTTCGACGGTCGCCATTTATTGGGATTATTTAGGAGAATCGCGATCTAGATCACGCCTATAACGATCTAGATCGCGTAAATTGGCCCCAATAACTGGTAAAACAGGCGATCTAGATCAAAAATAGGGTGATCTAGATCATTTTTAGACCATATGGCAAGGGTCGGGGCAGGGCACGCGGCTCTTTTTACATAATTTAGGAGAATGGTGATCTAGATCATCCGCCGCGTCCCCCTCCGCCCCCTAGCTTAAGAACTAACGACCTGTCGGCATGAGCCATGCCGAGGAAGAAGCGGGTTCGGTTCGCACCTCCGGTGCCGACGGGTGTAGTGGTTTTGCTTCGGCACTAGAAGTGTCGATTGCTCAACTGCACCTCTTCTCACCGCAATTGCCTGTGAAGAATTTGCAGGAAAACTCGCATCGGTGTTGAATTGTTTCTATTTAAAGCGGTATGGGAGGGGACGTGTGCTTTTTCAATGGGAACGAAACAGGTGTTTCTTAGGCAACTGTCGGCATGTCATGATGAGAACCATTGGTTTGCTTGTCTGCAGCAATCGCTAATGGGTGTGACAGAAGAGCAGGCAAATTGGAAAGAATCTACTTCTAGCCATAGTATTCATCAAATCGTCAATCACTTGATTACGTTCAACGGGCGGTGTTTGGACCGTTTCAATGGCGAACCGGTGCCACCGATTGAGGGGCGTAATGATGACACATTTCTGAGTGGGGATGACTTAGATTGGGACGTGTCGGTCGCGACGTTAACGACGATTATGGACGATTGGCTCCTTAGAATTCAAGGCACAACCGACCGGGATTGGGAACGAAATATTCATGACCGCACGTCGGAAACGTGGGGATGATGTTTACGAACATGATGCTTCACACGAGCTACCACATCGGGCAAATTGTTCATATCCGAAAACAGCAAAATGCATGGGATGTAGAGGAAGAAATCTACTGACGACCTGCGAAAAGGCGCGGGTCTTTTTTTTATGAGCAGAAATATACATCTTATTGGAGGTGTATGTTATGGAACGGAATTGGAACAAAAAAGACGAACAATTGAAGAAGTTTACGCAGAATAATGACGGCGAAGAAATGGCATCCAATGAAGGAACGAAAATATCGAACGATGAGAATACATTGAAGGCGGGTGAGCGCGGACCTACGCTTCATGAGGATTTTCTTTTTCAAGAAAAGCTTGCGCATTTTGACCGGGAACGCATTCCAGAACGTGTCGTACACGCCGTGGATACGGTGCCCACGGGGAATTTCGTGTGTACAAATCGTTGGCGCATTTAACGAAAGCTCCTTCTTGCAAGACCCAAACAAGGTTACACCTGTATTCGTGCGCTTCTCACAGGTGGCAGGTTCAAGGGGCGCCAACGAGACCAATCGAGATGTACGGGGATTTGCGGCAAAGTTCTATACCGAGGAAGGAAACTTCGACCTCGTCGGAAACAACATTCCTGTTTTCTTTATTCAAGATAGCATTAAGTTTCCGGACTTGATTCATGCGGTGAAGCCGGAGCCGCACAATGAGATTCCGCAAGGGCAGACGGCGCACGATACGTTTTGGGATTTCATCGGCAGCAATACGGAGTCGGCACACATGATGATGTGGATCATGTCGGATCGCACGATTCCCCGAAGTTTTCGAATGATGGAAGGGTTTGGGGTGCACACGTTTCGTCTAGTGAACCGTGAGGGCACGTCCCATTTTGTGAAGTTTCACTGGAAACCGGTTCTCGGTGCGCATTCATTGACGTGGGATGAGGCGCAAAAGATTGGCGGAGCCGACCCAGATTACCATCGTAGAGATTTATGGGAAAATATTGAGATGGGCAATTTTGCGGAGTATGAACTGGGAATTCAAGTGATTGCGGAAGATGATGAGTTTATGTTTGATTTTGATATTTTGGATGCCACGAAATTATGGCCAGAGGAAGAAGTACCTGTGCAAATCATCGGGAAGATGACCTTGAATCGCAATGTGGATAATGTGTTTGCAGAGACGGAGCAGATTGCGCTCCACCCAGGACAAATTGTACCGGGCATTGATTTTTCTAATGATCCGTTGTTACAAGGGAGAATTTTCTCGTATGCCGACACGCAACTTTACCGGGTCGGGACGAACTATCAGGAGTTGCCGATCAATCGTCCGGTCTGCCCGATCCATAACAATCAACGGGATGGGCAAGGCAGGATTACGATTAACCAGGGGCAAGTCGCTTACCATAACAATTCGTTGGCAGACAACACGCCATCGGAAGTGCCGCCAGAGGAAGGCGGGTTCAGCACATATCGTTCCACGGTAAAAGGCTTCAAAGAACGAAAAACAGCGCCAAGTTTCAAAGACCATTATTCTCAAGCTCGCCTATTTTGGAACAGTATGAGTCCTGTTGAAAAGGATCACATTATCGAGCGTTTTCCTTTGAGCTCGGGAAAGTGAAAACACCGTTCGTCAGGCAGCATGTGGTCAATATGTTAGGAAGAATCTCTTCAGAGTTAGCGGCAATCGTTGCAAAAGAAGTGGCTGTGAATCGACCGAAAGAGAAACAGGTTGATGTGACAGAATCATCGCCAGCACTGAGCCTCATGAATCAAGTGCGGTATCCGAACACACTCAAAGTCGGAGTCATCATTGACAAAGGGTTTGCCGGCTCTTTGACTGAAGGCATCATCGCACAGCTCGAAGAGGCTGAACTGATTCCTGTCTTTATCGGTGAAGAACTCGGAGACGTTCAAGGCACAGACGGGTGAGTGTATCAATTGATGACACGTTCTTAACCGGCTCTCCACTTTTATATGACGGTCTGCTCGTCGTTGGCGGCAAAGAGCCGAGTCGCTACTTTGAGCGCAAAGCCCGGACATTCATTCGCGATACGTACAATCATTTCAAGCCAATCGGGGCTCTCGGTCAAGGAGCGGAAATCGTCGGTTCGACGGGAATTAGCGGCAAGCCAGGTGTACTGGTCGAGGAAAACGAGACGAACTTCGCGGATGATTTTATTTCAGCGATGGGAACGATGCGCTTTTGGGAGCGTGTGTACCGAAAAGCGTAGGTTGCAGAATGTGTGTGCACCGTTAAGCTGAGAGATACTGCCCGAACGCTCAACAATGATGTTGAGCGTTCGGGCTTCTGGTGCGAACAGCAGTAAAGCGAGTGAGTGCGGGCGGGGGATATGATTAGCGTAATGTGGATGGGAGGTTTGTAACGGCATTGGAGTACCAGAATATGGGGACGTGAGGCCGAAACGGGGTAGGTATCGGCATCAGAGGACCAGAATATGGGAACGTAAGGCCGAAGCGGGGTAGGTATCGGCATGAGAGTACCAGAATATGGGAACGTAAAGCCGAAACGGGGTAGGTATCGGCATGAGAGTAC
>NZ_BAWZ01000047.1:0-32790 GCF_000698105.1 Geomicrobium sp. JCM 19037
TAAAAATGGCTTTAAACTGGGGGGGGAAGGAATCTACGTTCCTCACATCATTCGCAATAGCATAGCTTTTGAAAACGGATCGACAGGTTTTACGAGCAATAGCAACCCGGGTCTGATCGCTGAAAACAACATCGCATTCAATAATGAAGGCGGGAATTTGGATATGTCCACATATACCAACATACAGGAGGATTTTGAATTAGACCGTTTTATTTCCTATCACACCCGTCCTGCACCAAGAGATCGTTATCCTTACAGGTTGGAATCAAACAGCAACTATTTGTTTGATGGTGACGTATCAGAGAATAAAAAAAGTATCCAAATTAATGAACAGCATTTCAGGAGTTTACATCCTCAACTTCCATATAAACGAGATGAGAATGGAGATATTATTTGGGGAGATTTCCTCTATTGGATTCCGCCGGCAATATAAACTCACCTAGTAAAAAAAGCGACTATCGCGTCTTGTTGTGCTGTGCGTGCCGGTATTCCTCTCTTTTGGAGGCGTAATCGACTCCTCATGCAGCACAGCTTGATCGCTGTTGCTTTTTTGTTTTGTTTCAAACATGTCTGTTTTTTGAATGAAAAGATCGGGTTTTAAATTTAAAATTTTCAGAATAAAAATTAGAATGAAGATATAAAGGAAAGCGCTTTCAAAATTGCATTTAAGGGAGTGTGAAGGGTGTGAAAAGGAACTATCAAGTGCCATTATATTCGGTTATGGCAGCTGCACTGCTTGCCGCGTGTGGAGGGGACACTGATAACGGAAGCGAGACGGAAGCAACTGCAGGTGAAGAGGAAATAGTGCTACGCATGTCGTGGTGGGGGTCACAAGAAAGGCATAATATGACAAATGAAATCATTGAAATGTATGAAAGTGAGAACCCTCACGTGTCAATTCAGCCAGACTTTGCAGGGTTTGATGGGTACTTTGAGAAGATGGCAACGCAAGCAGCTGGTGGGAATCTGCCGGATATTATGCAGCAAAATCATGGGGAATTCGTAAATCAATATGCTTCTCAAGGGCAGTTAGCGGATTTGCAGCCTTTCATTGATGACGGAACGATTAATGTCAGTGCAGTCAGTGAAACGGTGTTAGAATCTGGTGAATTTGATGGGGAATTGGTCGGGCTTCCGACAGGTATGAACGCATTGGCGGGGCTATATGATCCGGACATGATTGAATCTGCAGGTGCAGAGCTTCCGAATGAGGACTGGACGTGGGAAGACATGATTGACATGGCTACGACGGTCCATGAGTCTACAGGGAATTACGGGATGCGGTTAATGGAGCCGGGAAATATGTTTGAATACTATCTTCGAGATAACGGTAAGCGTCTGTTCAATGAAGATGGGACAGACCTAGGGTATGAAGATGACCAACTTTTTGTGGAGTATTTGACGATGAATAAGCGAATGGTGGATGACGGAGTGGCTCCCGGCTATGATGTTATTGGAGAAATTCAAGGGCTGGAAGACGAACTACTTGTACACGGTACGGCAGCCATTAACTTTCGGTGGACAAACCAATTAAATACCATTGCGTCTGCTGCAGGGGATGATCGAAATATTGAACTTGCGATTTTACCCGGTGATAACAATGATGAGGCAATGTATTTGAGGCCTTCCATGCTCTGGTCAATCGCTGAGAATTCTCAGCATAAAGAGGAAGCGGCAAAATTTATTGATTTTTACACGAACCAAACTGAAGTTTTCGATGTGGTAGGATCTGATCGCGGTGTGCCTATTAATGAAGACATTCAAGAGGAGATGAGAAGCGATCTTAATGAGACAGACCAAAAAGTATTTGACTTTATTTCCTACGTGACGGACCACAGTACACCCGTCGATTCAAATTATCCACCACAAGCCGCGCAAGTCTTAAATGCTCTTGAGGATGTTGATGAGCTAGTAATTTATGGGCAAATGACGCCGGAAGAAGGCGCTGCCCAATTTAGGCAAGAGGCGAACGCAATTCTTGGGAACTAATATAAAAAGGTGCGGTTCTGCTCTTTATAGCAGGATCGCATTCAATCAATCTCGTGAGCTTGGTAGTTAGACAATGAATTTAATAGGCTAAGAGGTGAACAACGTGTCACAATCTCACATGGACGACCAAGCTAGATTACAAGAGAATACCGGCCTTCCTCCAAATCGGAATTTAAAAGGGTGGTTCGGTTTAAGGAAAAATAAGAGACCTAGAAAAGACTTGCAAAATGGTGTAGGATACATATTCTTATCACCGTTTGTCATTGGAACCATCTTACTTACGATGTTCCCAATATTGTATTCACTGTATCTCTCCTTTACAAATTATTCGATGGGCGGAACTCCGGAATGGATCGGTTTTGGTAATTACGTCCATATGTTCAACAACGACGCGATGTTTTGGCAGTCAATGGAAGTTACGTTTTTCTATGCAGCACTGCAGTTCCACTTCGTCTTATATTCGCTTTGTTTGTGGCCATAATTCTTAATAAAGTCATCGAAATGGTAGGAGTTTATCGGACTTTATTGTATCTTCCGTCCGTTGTAGGCGGAAGTGTTGGTGTTGCCATTATGTGGCGTCAGCTGTTTGGAAATGAAGGGGCAGTTAACGGAGTTTTGTCTATGCTCGGCTTGCCGACACATTCATGGCTAGGTGATCCCAATACAGCGATTTGGACACTCGTGATTTTATATGGCTGGCAGTTCGGGTCTTCAATGTTGATCTTTCTTGCAGGTTTACGCAATATTCCGACGAGTTTCTATGAAGCCTCTGCTGTCGATGGTGCAAGGCCCATTCAGCAGTTCTTTAAAATTACTTTACCAATGTTGACACCCGTTATCCTCTTCAATGTAATTATGCAGACCATTCAAGGGTTTATGGCATTTACACCGGCTTACGTAGTAACTGCAGGGGACCCTATAAACAGCACACTCTTATACATCTTGTATATGTATCGCCAAGCGTTCGAATATTTCAACATGGGTTATGCTGCAGCACTTGCATGGGTAATGCTTATCATTATTGCAATATTAACAGCGATTATATTTAAAAGTTCTCAATACTGGGTTCATTATGAAGATAAGTAAAGGAGTGGAGCTTAGGAATGGAGCATAAAAAAAAGGTTCGTTTAAAAAAGATCATTCAGCACACTCTGTTAATTGCCTTTACAGCGGTTATGCTCTATCCAATTGTCTGGATGGCCGGCAGTTCATTTAAAGAGAGTTCGCAAGTGTTTATCAATCCACATCACATCATTCCATCGGAGTGGAACTTTGAAAACTATATCGTTGGTTGGGAAGGGTTTGGCGGCATAACGTTTTCAACCTTCTTTATGAACTCGATTTTCATTGCAACTGTAGCAACTGTGGGAAGTGTGTTATTCTCCGCAGTTGTCGCTTACGGGTTTACACGGATTAATTTCAAAGGCAAGAGGTTTTGGTTCGTTGTAATGATGCTGACGATGATGCTGCCTTTCGAAATGGTCATGATTCCGCAATACATTATGTTCAATTGGTTTGGGTGGATAGACACTTATTTACCACTCATTCTACCCTCGTTCTTCGGCGTTCCGTTTTTCATCTTTTTAATCATGCAATTTATTCGTACCATTCCGAAAGAATTGGATCAGGCTGCAATGATAGATGGGTGTAACAGTATTTCAATATTTTTTAGGATCATCTTGCCACTGGTTGTGCCGGCAATGATGACAGCGGCAATTTTCTCGTTCTACTGGCGTTGGGATGACTTTATGTCTCCGTTAATTTATTTGCAAACACCGCAAAAGTATCCAGTATCACTTGCGTTGAACTTGTTTGCCGATCCTGACTCCGTGACGAACTGGGGAGCGTTGTTTGCCATGACAACACTCAGTTTATTACCTATCATTGTCGTTTTCTTCATATTCCAACGTTACATTGTGGAAGGAATTAGTACAAGCGGTCTAAAAAGTTAAACGATGCGAAATAGGAGTGTCTAATAATGAAGAGATATGTAGTGTGCGGTGTTAGCAATCGAGCAATTTCCATGTTTATAGCTCCGATGATTTATCGGTTTGCTGTTCACTGCCAGTTGGTGGGTTTATTAGATATTGATGCAAAAAGATTTGACGTGTGTGCAGAGAGGATACCTGAAACGAAAGCGATACCAACCTATGAAAATCATCAGTTTGAGTTCATGGTACAGGAGGAAAAACCTGATGTCGTTATCGTTTCCGGCAGGGATGATACACATGTGGAGTACATTTTAGAAGCTCTATCGCTAAATTTGGATGTTATTGTTGAAAAGCCGCTTGCCACAACGGCGGAAGATAGTGAGCGAATTGTCAAAGCAGAGCAACAAAGTAAGGGTAAGGTAATCGTGACGTTTAATTATCGATACAGCCCTTATCATTTAAAGATTAAGGAATTGTTGCTTGAAGGAAAAATTGGAAAGATTACTTCAGTAGACTTGAACTGGTACATTGATACGTTTCATGGATCAAGTTACTTTCAAAGATGGAATCGCTTACGTGAACGCTCAGGAGGTTTATCGATTCACAAAAGCTCTCATCACTTTGATCTCGTTAGCTGGTGGTTGGACCAGCGCCCGTTGCAAGTGTTTGCTTATGGAGATCGCTTCTATTATGGCGACAATAGCGAATACAATCCAGCGAAAGAAGATGGCAGGTTTTGTGGAACGTGTCAGGTAAGACAACGATGCACGTACTATACACGCTGGAATTCAAGAAGTAATTCTCAAGAAGTTCAAGATGACCACATATCAATGAATAAACGATCACGTGATGGCTATTCGAATTATCGACCTGACCAGTGCATCTATGATTCTGAGATTAACATTGAAGATGCATATACAGCTACAGTGAAATATGATCGTGGGGCAATACTAAGCTACTCCATTAATTTCTCGCTGCCATATGAAGCTATCGACTGGCAATTAATGGGACAAAGGGCAGAATTGAAACGATGGAGTATCACGCTCCGTCCCGTGTCCCTTTTCCAACGCCAAGGCAGACGATCGACTATTTCCCGCTATTTGGAGCAAAAGAGACGATTCATGTAGTCGAACGAGAAGGTGGGCATGGAGGTGGTGACCCTGTCATTCAAGAGGACTTATTCTTAGGGGAAGATCCACACAGACCATATGATGTCTTGTCGGGCAGTGAAGATGGTGCTTATGCTGTTGCGACAGGAGAGGCGGTCTGGAAATCAGCCACATTGAACCAACCAATCAACGTCGATGACATTCTGACAATCAATTTGCGAGACGTGCATCAAAAATAGGAGGTGGTCCCATGACGGGGGGCAGGTTGTTTGTATTTATCTATACACTTTGTCAATGGATTTGTTATTTCTTCTATTTAAACGTCATGTGGTTGTTTTGTTCGCTACTCGGAGGTATAATTTTTGGTATCGGTCCAAGCACGGTTGCGGTGTATGCCATTGCAAGGAAAACAAAGCTTGGTGAAGAGGATTTTCCGTTATTTCGAACCTTTTGGAACGTGTATAAAGCAGAGTTTATTAAGGCTAATGCTCTGTTTCTAATGCTTCTTGCGATTGGTTTTGTCGTCTACTTTAATATAAACTATTTTAGGTTATTTGATGATATGTTCCATATGGGAATGCAAGTTTTCAGTACGATCATTGCATTGATGTTTATTTTTATTGCTTTATACATCTTTCCGGTTTACGTACACTACGATTTAGAGTTTAAGAAGTATATACAATATGCTTCGGCACTGAGTATCTTGCATCTCGGTCAAACAGCACTCATGATTTTGTCGGCTGTGTCTGTATACTACTTTTTTATAAGCTTTCCGGGTTTTATTCCTTTATTTGCGGTCAGTTTCATCATTCACCTTAATGTATGGTTGGCATTCAGAACGATAGAGAAAGTTGAAAGCAAAGGTGAGCAACTAAAGGAAGTGGATTACGTAAAAATCGGCCAGCAAATCTAACAACAAGGAAGAGCGATACACCATGGTTTTTGCATTTGATCGTTGGCTAATGAAATTTATGCCTTATATGATTCCGGTGATTGTCATTCTAGGCGTGACAGGATTGCAAGGAGCCGCTTCGTTATCGGCGGCAATTATGTTTATTTTTGCATTTATTTGTTTTTCGGGTTGCTTAGGAATTCAATATCAAGACATTAAATCATCTGTATTAAATCCTTTACCTATTATTATATCTCTTGTCATTATTCAAGTGATTATGCCGCTTATTGCCTTCTCAGTAGGAACGCTTTATTACAGTCACTCTGTTGATCTGCTTGCGGGTATTGTGATTGCCTTTACGATTCCTACGGGCGTTGCGACCATCATGTGGGTTCGAATGAGCGGAGGTAATATCGGAACAGCTCTTTCTATCGTACTCATTAATACGCTTCTTTCTCCAATATTACTGCCTGTGACTATACTTTTATTGTTAGGGGCTCGCGTATCAATTGATGTTGTCGGCATGGTCGGCAGTCTCTTCTTAATGATTGTCTTCCCGTCCATTTTAGGTTTGTGGGTAACGAGAAGGTTGCCTGCAGCTACAAAGCAACTTTCAGTCTACACTTCACCTCTATCCAAGCTGGCAATGCTATTGTTAATTCTAATTAACAGTGCAGTCGTATCTCCCTATTTATCAACGATTGATCTAAATACCATTCAGTTGTTCCTTTCGGTGCTCGGCATTGCTTGCCTTGGGTATACAATTGGATTCTTAGCATCCATCCTTTTTAAGTGGCATTCATCCGTGCTCGCTGCGGTAACGTTCTCTTGTGGGATAAGAAACACAGGGGTTGGTGCAGCATTAGCTGTCGTTTATTTTCCGCCGGCTACTGCCCTCCCTATCGTTTTAGCTATCGTGTTTCAGCAATTCTTGGCATCCATCATTCAACAAGTGATTCGAAGATATATAAATGATCAAGAGGGGAAGCTGAGAGCAAAGGGTAGGTTTGTACGTTCGTGAGGTTACTAAATTATACAGGATGATCTTTATGGGAATGAAAACGTGGCGATGGTTAAAAAAATTGCTTAAAAAGCTCCATCCAACAAGCTTATTTAATCAGTTTACGCAAATAAGATATAAGCTCTTTTCCATTAGTGTTGTTTTTATGATTATTTTTGGTGTGTGTGGACTTGTTATTTTTCATCTTTTATCAAGTTTATATAATGATAAAGTGTATGAGGAAGCCGAAAATAATCTTAGAGTCTCTGCGAATGTTTTGGATAGAGAATTGAATTATATTGAAGATTTTACATTTCAAGTTGCTACCGATCCGACGATGCAAGTCATCATGGATCGAATTGATATACCTATCCGTAACTATAATTATTTCCGCACCCGGGAGAACCTCATTGAAAGGCTTACCTTCTTTATTAATCAAGAACATTATTTTAATTCTGCTCAGATTATGGACTCAAACGGCCGTCTAATTTCAGCTGGGATGTGGACGAATCTGAATATTGATTACCAATGGGTAAATCACGAAATCCGCAATGTCGGTGGTAGAAATGTTTGGCAAGGTGTAGATGATCAAGGTTTTAATTTCCGCTAGGGAAATTAAAAAACGTGAGAATCTATCATTAAACCATCTAGGGTTTTTATATGTATATATTGATGTGGATGACCTCATCTCAGCAGCGCTGAACTTTGCGCCGGAGCAAAACTTTGTTATTGCAGATGATAAAGATCTTATCTATTCCAGCACGATGGAATCAGGAGAAATAAAAGAGCTGTTAGCAATGCCTCCAATTGAAAGTTACGAGATTGCGACGATTAATAATGAGGCATTTTTTATTATTGAACTCTCTTCAAAGCATTCTAACTTGAGTTATTTTAATATTGTGGAATTGGATAACATCAATGATCAAAAAGCGTACATATCATTGATGATTTTTCTATACATCTTTTTTATGGTAATTGTCACGATCTTTATTAGCCGGCAATCAGCGAAAGCCATTTCGAAACCTATTGAACGATTAACAAAAAATGTAAAAAAAGTACAAGAAGGTAATTTCGAGGTGGTTCCTGACCATAACCAAGAATTTTTAAAAGATGAGATTGGTGATCTTCAAGAGAATTTCTATGTGATGGTTGATAAAATTAACTCATTAATTAAAGAAAATTATGAAAAGCAGCTAATTATTAAAGAGACCGAATATCGTGCTTTACAGGCGCAAATTAATCCGCATTTCTTCTATAATACGTTAGACTCCATTCATTGGATGGCGAAAGTGAGTGACCAGAAGAAGATAGCTGAGATGGCAGAAGCGCTTGGCAGCATGATGAGAGGAATGGTTAGCAAAAAGGGGCCTCTAATTACAGTTGGTGAAGAGCTTGCCATTGTCGAAAGCTATATTACAATTCAGCAATCAAGATACAATGAGCGCTTGGTTTTTCGGCTTTACTGTGAAGAGCAGTTGAAGAAAGCTTCCATTCCAAAACTGACCATTCAGCCAATCATTGAGAATGCCATTAAGCATGGTTGGAAGAGATGATTGAACCTTGTAAAATTCAGGTTTACATTGAGAGGTATGGAAACGACTTAATGATTTATGTGAGGGACGACGGAGTGGGAATATCTGCTAAGAAAATCGAACAAATCCTGAATGGGACGGTAGTATCAAAAGGGACAGGCATTGGCCTAAACAATATTCATGAAAGGATTCGACTCTTGTATGGTGATGATTACGGCATTACTATCACAAGTAAAGAAAGCAGAGGGACTACCTTGTTCGTAACTATTCCATTCATTGAGGAGTGAATTGTACATGTATGATGTGCTTGTCGTTGACGATGAGGTTCATATTGTAGAAGGAATTACGAAGATGGTGGACTGGGAACGCTGCGGAACAAAGTGCAAAGATCAAGCGTATCACGGGCAAATGGCTTTAGAGATGATTGAGTCTGAGCGTCCGCGCATCGTAATTACTGATATTAAGATGCCTGGGTTGAATGGTCTGGAATTGATAGAGAAAACATATTATTTTTTTTCCCGAGGTTCAATTTATTGTTCTTTCCGGCCACGATGATTTTGCCTATGCCAAACAAGCGATGAAGTATGGTGTAAAACACTATCTATTAAAACCTTGCAATGAACAGAAGATTGAGGAGGCGCTTCGACAAGTCGTCATGGACTTCAAGAGAAGGAAAAAGTACAAGAATACATTGATCAAATCACACCGAAGGCAAAAGAGCAGCAAGTGCGCGAACTCTTACTAAATTCCGCCTCTTTTGATCATGGTTTATTAAAAACTGCTTCTCGAAATGAGAAGTTTAGAATCATATGCAGTGAGATTCTTTCAAAAGATGCTCATACTGAACGCCGAAAATTAAAACAACTAATGGATAAGCAATTCGCAGACAGCACATCTTTTTATGCATCAGCAATTGTTTCGGGTAAAGTAATTGTTGTGATTAGCGATTGTCCTGAACAGCATTTACAGGGGGTCATTCGAACTTCTAATAAAGAGTGGGAAGTTCAGGTTGAAAGTGCTGTAATTTCTGTAATTAGTCAAGTGAGTCGTATAGAAAGGCTAGCAATCGAATATAACAAGGTTTTGGAAGCGTTTTCTTACCGGTTTTACATGAACAGCAAAAGCAGAGTGATTCTTTATCATGAGTTAACAAGTGCAGCAGTAACGAAGTTTGATCAGCAGCAAGTCATTTGGGAGTATGAAAATATGATAGAAGTGGTACGGGCGATGGATATAAATAATGTCAAACGCGCGATGCACAAATTTTTCCATGTGCTTAGCACGTCTAAGTTTTCCGACCGGTTCATTCTCATGAAATGCAAAAGCCTGCTATGGTCAGTATCATTTCGTTCCAGCCATGATGAAAAAGAAGAATTGTTGACGACGATTAATGGCATTGATGCAATTGAGCGTGATGTTATGAAAGTAGAAGAGTACATGATGGAACATGTCATGAAGGTTGTTCGTGAGAACAGCTTGACGAAAAACCATCTAGTGAGGGAAATCATTGCATATACAGAGCAGCACCTTCAGGATCAATCATTATCGTTGCTTAGAGTCGCTAAAGAAGTGTTCTTCATGAATCCAGATTATTTAGGGAAAGTGTTCAAAAGAGAAATGGGGATGAACTATACGAATTATCTCATGGAACGGCGGATGGAGATGGCAATGGAATATATGAATACAGATCGGAAAGTGTTTGAGGTGGCAGAGGAAGTTGGGTTTGGAAATAATCCGAGATATTTTAGTCAGATTTTTAAAAGGTATACAGGAAGCACTCCTACGGAATATAAAAAGGAAGAGCGGGTGTAATGCGAACTGTTTTGTATTGAAATGAAAGTACAAATTCATACATTCTAAATGAAGAAACCGAAAAGAGGCATACCATTTTCGGTTTCTTTGCACTATACCCAAAGTAAAATAGCGAGGTAACATGCTGTCCCGGCGGCAATAAACGGTGCAAGAGGAATCATAGTTACTTCTTTGTTTTTAAGGATAAACGACTGATAAATTAAGTATGGAATCGCCCATAAACCAGCGATCAGGTACGTGGCAAACACAACACCCATTCCCGCCTTTAATCCTAAAGCTAACCCGATGACAGTAAATAACTTAATATCTCCACCGCCAACTTGACCTCTGCTCACAATGGCTAGCAGGAGGTGAATGCCTCCGAGAAGGATCCCTCCTAGCACATACATATGTACGTTTGAAAAATCAAGAATGGCATTCGCCACTAGAAAATACACCATGCTTGGCAACGTCCATTTGTCGTAGATGAGGCGGTACTTCAGGTCAGTGTAAACAGATACGATAAGTACAATGAATAATGGTAGATAGATGAATGCGATGTCCAAACCTAGTACCTCCTCTTATATGGTTTACGAAAAGAGTAAAGTAGCGACCCAAGTGATGAGTGGGATCGTAAAGAGCGACAAGAGTGTCGAAACGACGGTTGTCATTGCGGCTGTGTCCTCTTCATTCGTATAGCGACTATAAATGACAGGTGCAAGCATAAATGTCGGCATTGCAGAGAGAATCACAAACAGTTGCCGTAAGAACGGATCCATGTCTAACAAGGATAAGAGTAAAATCATGACGCTCGGAATGAACAGCAACCGGATAAAGAGTGGATATTGAATGCCGCGGTAAAGAATGCGTTGATTTTGGCGAAAAAATGGCGGTAATAAAAACCCAATATAAAGCATGGCCAGGGGTGCAGCCAAACCAGATAACATTCCGGCTAGATCTTGAAAAAGCCGAGGAGCCTCTAACCCAGAAACGGCGAAAGTGAGTCCAATGGCAATCGCAATGACTGGCATATTAATCAGCTCTTTGAGCTGACGAAGTGAGAACTTTTGGTTATCGCTTTGGAGAATGAATACACCTAAAGTGAATAAAATTACATCTAAACCGGCATCGAATACAGCAGCAAGTAGCCCGCCAATCGGTCCGAATATGGCAGCGCACAACGGGATGGCAATGAATCCGGTGTTGCCAATTGCGGCAAGGAGCGACAGCTTTTTTGCCTTAGACCATTGGAACCTAAACATTCTCAAAACGATAATGCTAAAGAGAATGGCGGAACTATTAAAAATTATTGAAACGATAAAAACGATCACTACTTGTTGCAAAACTTCGTCAGTAATTTCAGTGTTGAATACACCATTCAAAATGATGAACGGAACGGCAATGTTGATAATGACAGCCATCAGTAATTTTTTGGTGTCTTCTGTCACGGTCATACGAATGGCGACGAGCGTACCAAAAAGAATGATCAGGCCCATCATCGCAATTGTAAGTGTAATGGTAGCGACGTCCATTGCGATCAGATTCCTTTCAAGTGGGCATTATCGCATCATACCATGTTTTGTAATCTTCGGGTCCAAGCTCGTGACGGTTTTTTATTACAGAAATAAAGGATATGGATTGGATAGCTAGAATAAATAAGGTATAGGTATTTGAAAGCGATTACAATTTAGGAGGTTATTATAATGAAATACGCTCAACCAGGTACTCAAGGTGCAGTTGTCCAGTTCAAGTCGAGATACGAGAATTTTATCGGCGGGGAATGGACAGCGCCTGCCGACGGTGAATACTTTGAGAATATTAGTCCTGTTACAGGAGAAGTTTTCACGGAGATTGCCAGGTCTAAGGAAGTGGATGTGGAAAGAGCCATTGAAGCTGCACATGAGGCGAAAGCGGATTGGAGCGCTACGTCAGTCACAGAGCGAGCCTTACTCTTAAATCGAATTGCTGATCGGATGGAAGAAAATAAAGAGAAGTTGGCGGTTGCTGAGACGTGGGATAACGGGAAACCAGTTCGAGAGACGCTCGCAGCAGATATCCCGCTCGCGGTTGACCATTTTCGGTATTTTGCAAGTGCGATTCGCGCTCAGGAAGGCGGCATTTCACAAATTGATGAAGATACCGTTGCGTACCATTTCCATGAGCCGTTAGGTGTTGTCGGACAAATCATCCCTTGGAACTTCCCGCTTCTTATGATGACCTGGAAGGTCGCTCCTGCACTAGCTGCTGGAAACTGTGTTGTCTTGAAGCCAGCAGAACAGACCCCTGCTTCCATTGGTGTCTGGCTGGAAATCATGGAAGATCTGCTACCTAAAGGTGTGTTTAATGTCGTACAAGGCTTTGGTTTAGAAGCAGGAAAACCGTTAGCGCAAAGTGATCGGATTGATAAGGTCGCGTTTACTGGCGAGACGACGACCGGCCGGATGATCATGCAATACGCATCAGAAAACATTATTCCTGTTACGTTGGAATTAGGTGGGAAGTCGCCGAATATCTTCTTTGAAGATGTAATGGATAAAGACGATGGGTTTTTAGATAAAGCGGTTGAAGGTTTTGTCATGTTTGCTTTGAATCAAGGGGAAGTGTGTACGTGCCCATCTCGTGCGCTCATCCAAGAGTCCATTTATGATGAGTTTATGGACCGAGCGCTCAAGCGTGTGAAAGAGATTATTGCCGGCGACCCGTTGGATACATCAACGATGATCGGAGCGCAGGCGTCAGAAGAACAGCTTGAGAAGATTTTGTCGTATTTTGATATTGCGAAGCAAGAAGGGGCAGAGCTCATTACTGGCGGAAACCGCATTGAAGTACAAGGGGAACGAAGCACCGGCTATTACATTGAGCCGACGATCTATAAAGGTCATAACAAAATGCGGATCTTCCAAGAAGAAATCTTTGGTCCGGTTGTGTCCGTCACCACATTCAAAACAAAAGAGGAAGCGTTGGAAATTGCCAATGATACGCTTTACGGACTTGGAGCAGGCGTATGGTCAAGAGATATGAATACGGCGTATCGCTTTGGTCGTGCAATTCAAGCGGGACGGGTGTGGACGAATTGTTATCACGTCTATCCTGCTCATGCCGCGTTTGGTGGTTATAAGAAATCGGGAATTGGTCGAGAGAACCACCAAATGATGTTAGAGCATTATCAACAAACGAAAAACCTGCTCGTAAGCTACAGTGAACAACCTGCAGGTCTATTCTAAAAGGAGGGGTTCTTCGTGCACGTTGAGAAGGTGAAAGCGACAGAAGTGACGCTAGACCTCATCAACCACTTGAAAAGCAAGCACGGACCTGTCATTTTTCATCAATCGGGAGGTTGTTGTGATGGCAGCTCTCCAATGTGCTTCTCACAAAAGGAATTTAATCCGGGTAGACACGATATTTACCTTGGGGATTTAGGAGATGCCCCGTTTTATATTTCTAAAGACCAATATGAATACTGGAAACATACACAGCTCATCATTGATGTGGTGAAAGGGAGAGGTGGCATGTTCTCTTTGGAAAACCCTGAAGGAAAGCGCTTCCTCGTCCGTTCACGGGTGTTTTCTGATGAAGAACAAGCCCATTTAACTAACAATTAGTTAAGCTGAGGTGCTCTCAGAAGAGAGTGCCTCCCATCATAAATCTATAGTGAGCGAGCGCTCGCTTGCCAAAGACGAGAGGAGAGAGAACCGATGTTGGAGGAATTAGGAATCCAATCGCTACGATTGAATTTACCGCTGCGACTAAACCATGTGAATGTATTTCTTGCAGAAGGAGTAGAGGGGTGGACAATTATTGATGCAGGGCTTCATAACGATGAAACCGTTGCCGCCTGGGCTCCTTTACTGAAAGGGAAAGATATTACCAATATCATTGTTACACACTATCACCCCGACCACTTCGGATACGCAGGTGCGCTTCAACAAAAAACAGGGGCGCAAGTGTGGATGACGGAGACCGATGCTAAGGCTGGGTTGAATGCATGGACGCCGGAATTTCTTGATGAAATGTATGCGTACTATTTGCTTGCAGGAATTCCAGAGCACGATGCACAAGAGATGAAAGAAAATACCGCTTCTTTTATCCCAAGAATTAACCCTTTGCCAACGATCAATCATCACATTGTGGAAGGACAGCGGTTCGTGCTCGGTGGGTTTGAGTATGAGGCGATCTTTACGCCGGGTCATTCAGATGGCCTAATCGTTTTGTACAATCGTGAACGAAATGTGCTGTTATCCACTGATCATCTGCTACCAAAAATTACGCCGAATATTTCGTATTGGTTTCATGGTCGAGATAACCCGCTGAAAGACTATCTCACATCATTAGAAAAAATAAAGAAACTAGACGCAGATTTGGTTGTTCCATCACACGGGAAGCCGTTTCACGGTGCCAACGAGCGAATCGATGAAATTGCTGCTCATCATGATGAGCGGCTAGAACGAGTGTATGAGTATGTGAAAGAGCCTGTCGTTGTACATGATGTTTGTGCGAAGTTATTCCCTAAAGTACTCACCGTTCACGAAACAAGGTTCGCTATCGGTGAGACACTTGCCCACCTTGAGTACTTGCGCGACAAACAGCAGATCGCTCGTCACGAAGAGAATGGCAGCTGGAAGTATTACCGAGTGTAAACCAATATCGCCCTGATCTTTAGATTGAAATTCTTTTGTACGGGGTACAGAAGAATAGATTTCTAGAAAAAAGGGGCGTCATAACTTGAAGAAATATACGATGATCTTCGGTGCAAGTGTACTAATGTTAGGTGCGTGTTCACCAGAAGAACCGCAAGAGGAAGAAAGCGAAGAGACGACAGACGGCGGTTCCGATGAACTCGGTGAAGATGATCCGACTGAAGGTGAACCTGAGCCTGCAGATGATGAAGACATTGACGAAGATGAAATGGCTGGAGACTATGAGACATTAGCAGAAAACTTAGCTGCCCCGTGGGGTATTACACTCGTTGATGACGGCACAGTATATGTTACTGAGCGAGAAGGCCAGATTATTGAAATTACTGACGGAGAAACGACGCCAATGAGTCTTGCGCTAGACGAGGAAGTCCACCAAGAAGGTGAAGGTGGTCTTCATGGCATGGTGTTGCATCCAGAAGATGAAGATACAGCGATCATCTATCATACGTATGTAGCCACTGATGGCATTTATAATCGGATTGTTGAGATTGAACGTGACGGTGATGAATGGCAAGAAACGGATGTCTTGATAGAAGACATTCCAGGAGCGACGACGCACAACGGCGGTAGACTCGCGATCGGACCAGATGGGTATTTGTATGCAACGACAGGTGATGCGGAAGATCCAGAGCTTTCCCAGGACACGGACAGCTTAGCGGGTAAAATTTTGCGAATGAACCTCGATGGCACGGTAGCCGAAGATAATCCATTTGATGACTCTTACGTCTATTCTTACGGTCATCGAAATCCACAAGGGTTGGATTGGACAGATGATGACCGACTGTTTAGTACAGAGCATGGTCCTACGGCGAACGACGAAATCAATCACATTGAACCTGGAAACAACTATGGGTGGCCAGAAATTGTTGGTGATGAAACCGAAGAAGGTATGGAAACGGCAGTCATGAACTCTGGTGAAGAGACGTGGGCTCCGTCAGGAGCTGCGATGGTTGGTGAGCAATCATTTTATGTAGCTGCGCTTGCCGGTGAACAGTTGATTCGCTTTGATGTGGACGACAACACAACAGATACAATCCTTGAAGGAGAAGGACGCTGGCGTGATGTCGTATATGACGAAAACGAGAACATGTTTTATGTGATTACGAACAATACGGATGGACGAGGCGACCCAATCGATGAAGATGACCGATTGCTTCGTTTTGAAGGACCTGAAGCGTAAACGTAAAGACCTGGTAGGGGAGCTTTCCCCTATTAGGTTTTTTTACATATTTTCAAATAATTGAAACAAATAATGGTGGGCAACGACAAAGAAGGAAAGAGAAGGGGGTCAAAAGATGAATTATAAAATCATGCTCGTTTTTCTATTTTTCGCCTTTGTTGTTGCGTGTAGTGATAACCAAAATGACGAAGCGGCAGATCTTTCTCAAGAAGGAAATGATAGCGGGGCAGATGTTGCTCAAGATCATGCTGAGTCGGAGGTGGAGTTGGACGAGGGGGAAACGTTAGACGACTCGGCTGCAAATGAAGCGGAAGTGGAAGCGATTGATACGGCAGAGCGAATGATCGTATATAATGGTCACCTCACAATTGATGTTGAAAGGTTTCAAGAAGCTCAAGACCAGATTCAGCAATCCATTGAAGAAATGAATGGCTTTGTTGTGGAGTCGTCTGTCCAAGATGCAGGAGACGGTGAAATGAGCGGGACGTTTGCTGTGCGCGTGCCTGAAGAGAACTTTACACCCTTTTTGGATCAGATAGAGTCCCTTAGTTTACAAGTCGTCGACCGAATGACGACAGGTGAAGACGTGACAGAAGAGTACGTCGATCTAGAGTCAAGACTTCGGTCGCACGAAGCTGTTGAAGAACGGCTGCTCGTGTTTATGGAAGATGCAGATACGACAGAAGACTTGCTTTCTATCTCGGATGATCTGGCGGACACGCAAGAGCAAATTGAAACAATTCAAGGTCGCATGAATTATTTAGACCATCAAGTGACGTACGCATTGGTGAATATTAACGTGCGCGAGACCGCAGGGTCAACGTTGACCGATCAAACCTCTTTAAACACCTGGGGGCAAGCGTCGAATATGTTTACCGACACGATTAACGTGCTCATGCAATCGTCTCAGGCGTGGTGGTATTCGTCATTGGTCTGTCTCCAGTGCTCATCCCCTTACTTCTATTAGGGCTTGCTATTTTTATTTACTGGAGAAAAAATAATAAGACGAACGGGGCAAAGTAAAGGGCGGTTCATTTGCGGCGGGGCGCATTGTCGAAAGCGTGCACATCGGTGTCGAAAATGTGCACACCGGCGTCGAAAACGTGCACATCACCGAAACGGCCGCAAAAACGCAAGAATCTCGCGTAGAAGCGTCCCTTCCCCCTTGCGTAATCGGAGTAGAATGAGTCGGTCGGATTTGAGTGCTCGCAAAAAGCCAGAATGGGTACATTACCCATTCTGGCTTTCCTCAATTATATTTGTACGGGCCACTTTTCTTCGGTAAACGCCATTTGCCAGAACTGCCATTCCAATTGACAGCTCTTTAGAAAGGCATCACGCATCCTTGTTTTTTCTTCATCGGTAGCGGTCTTGGCGTATTCATCAAGACGATTACGAAAGGCCATCGTAACGCTGTCACCCATTTCTTTATAAAAAGAGATCCAATCATAAAAAGGATGGTTTTTACCCGGCTGTTTCGTCTTGTCCAAGTGAACCGCAATTTCGTAATACGTCCAAGGACAAGGAAGGAGGACGGCAATCATTTCGCCAAACGACCCTCGGTGAGCCACATCCAACATGTGCCGAGTATAGTGATGAGCGGTTGGTGCGAGAGCTCATACTGCAAGTCTTCGTAGTTTACACCAGCAACTTGACAGAAATTGTTGTGCGGATGGACTTCATCATTGAGTACGAAAGAAATTTGTTCATTTAGTAATTGCATATCTTCTCTTCGTTCTGAGCGGCTGATCGCCAGTCCGTAAATTTGCATAAACGTATTCAAATATTCAAAGTCTTGTTTTACATAATGGGTCAGTTGACCGGGTTGAAGGTTGCCGTTTCCAATGCCTTGCACGAACGGATGCTCAAAGATCGCTTCAAAAACAGGGCACATTCTTTACGTAATTCTTCAGTAAATGACATTACAAAATCCCTCCATAAGTGTTTTGATTCACAGTGAGGCACCGGCGTTCGGTTCTCTATGAGAGCAATAAAAAAAGCTCTGCATAGAAAACAGAGCATGGTTAAAACAAGCTCCACTTCCCTACGCTGGTATAATCCAGATCAGGTTCAAAGGGTCGAAACATTGCTTCTCTCAGCCGGTGCCGGCTCCCCTAGTGAATAAAAATATATTCAAGAATGGCTTACTCACTTTCTATTAAACCATACAATAGTCTGAAAATCAAAACGAATTGAGGAGGGATTATTTACCATAAAATACCAATTAAACCAACCTTTATTATAGTTCATATTACCCATTTTTATTTATGATAAGAAAATCGCACCATACAGAAGCGAACTTACGATGACGATCGCAGGGTGAACCTTAAATTTCTCTAGGAGTAATAGTGCAGCGCCGACCAAGAGCACCGTTTGCCACATCCCATTCCCTTCCCAAGACATGAAGAAAAACTGATACGTAAGTACGCCGAGGAGAACCGCAATCGGTGCACGGATATAGTTCGTCATGTTTTTCACTCGGGGGTGGTCTTTAAATTTCAGTAGGATACTCATTAAAAGCATCATGAGCGCAAGCGACGGACCGACCGTTGCGAGCAGGGTAACGAGAACGCCGGGAACACCAGCGACTTCCCAACCGACAAAAGCGGCCATTTTTGTGGCAATCGGTCCTGGAATGGCGTTTCCGAGCGCGAGAACTTCGCCAAACTCTTGAGTACTCATCCAACCGTAACGATGTACAACTTCATGTTCAATGAGTGGAATGGATGCTGGACCGCCACCGTAACCAACGATGCCCGGTATGAAAAAGGCAAGAAATAAGTTCCATAAGTCCGTGAGCATTGATTACGCCTCCTCTTTTCTAGCAGGTTGTGGTTTCGGTTTCTGTGCGAAGGCAATCGCAATCAATGAAACGATAAGAATTGCGGGATGCAAATTTAGCCATTCAAATAATAATAGACTGATGACCGTCAAAACTATGGTCAGGAAGAATCCGGATTTCTGTGTGGATTGTTTTAAAAAGTTGTATGTTAGGGATAGCAAGAGCACGCCTACAATTGGCATAATTGCATTCGTCATGCCTTGAACGATCGGTGTTTCCCTAAATGTTGTCAGTGTACCAACAAGGATGAGCATAATGATGGCAGTCGGCATGACTGTGGCTAACACGGCGTTTATCATACCGACAATCCCGCCTACTCTATAGCCGACATACCCACAAAGTTTAGTAATGATTGGGCCTGGTAGTGTGTTTCCGAGCGCGACCACCTCTGTAAATTCTTCATCGTCCATCCAGCGATATTTTTCGACGATTTCTTTATGTACGAGTGGGATCGTCGCGGGTCCCCCACCATATCCGAGGACATTTGCCCGTGCCATTGCGATGAAGATCTTCCATTGGATTTGTAAATTCATGAGGATTGCTTCCTTTCTAACGATGAACAGCAAGGGGATGTCCCTTGCCTTCGTTGTTGAGTATGGCCTAGCAGAAGCTTATCTTACCATATGGCAATATGGCTATCTGCGCGGGGTTCTGTACCGCCTACGAGCACGCCGGTGTCTGGGTCGCGCCAAATGATCTGGCCACGTCCGAAACTGCCACCTTCAAGTGTCGGTTTAATAATATGTCCTTTTCTTTCTAGCTGTCTTGCAATCTCTGTAGGAAAGCTCGCTTCGACTTCTACGGTTTTTCCACCAGTCCACTTCCAGCGAGCGGCATCTAGAGCTGCTTGCGGATGAAATCCATAATCGATGCTGTTCGTTAGAATTTGCAAATGACCTTGCGGCATCATATACCCACCATAACGCCAAATGGGCCAACGGGTACGCGACCTTTCGTTAAGAATCCCGGAATGATCGTGTGGTACGTCCGCTTCCCACCTTTTAATGCGTTGGCAGCGTCTGGGTCTAACTTAAATTCCCATCCACGGTTTTGCAAGCTAATGCCTGTATTTGGGATGACAACGCCTGACCCAAAGCCTGCGTAATTGCTTTGAATCATAGAAACCATGTTGCCATCGCCGTCGGCCGCTGTCATGTAAACCGTGCCACCACGAGCGGGTTCACCTGCAGCGGGTTCGGCCGCTTCTGGGCCGATCAACGCCCGTCTCTTTTCAGCATATTCCTCTGTAAGCAACAACGACGGGTCGATTTTCATATGTTCTGGGTCAGTAATATATTCAAAGCCATCAGCAAAAGCGAGTTTGAGTGCTTCAATGTGTGTATGATACGTTTGTGCGGTTTCTTTTGCCGGTAAGTCAAAGCCGTTTAGAATATTCATAGCAATGAGTGGGACGATGCCTTGCCCGTTTGGCGGCAACTCCCAAACGTCGTACCCTTTATAATTCACAGAAATTGGATCTACCCAGTCCGTTTGGAAACTCTCCAAATCTGATTTACGAATAAACCCGTCATGAGCCGTAGAAAACGCATCAATCGCTTCAGCAAGCTCGCCCTCGTAAAACGCTCTCCCATTCGTTTTTGCAATCTTTCTAAGGGTCTCGGCGTGTCCTGGCAATGTCCACACCTCACCTGGTTCTGGTGCGCGCCCGTCTTTTGTGAATGTATCATGCCACGGTTGAAACACTGGATTGTCAGCGGGGTAGGAACGCACCGCACGTTTCCAGTGATGAGAAACGACCGGGCTAACAGGAAAGCCACCTTCAGCATACGAAATGGCTGGGGCAAGAACTTCTTCTAAAGAAAGTTTCCCAAACCGCTCGGACAGTGCAACCCACCCGCTCGGTGCACCGGGAACAGTGACGGGAATAAGCCTTTTTGAGGCATCTCTGTATGTCCACGATCTTTCACGCGCTCAATGGAAATGGCTTCAGGTGCCCGGCCGCTGCTATTCATTCCGTACATATTCCCATCCATCCACACTATGGCGAAAGAATCGCCGCCAATCCCGTTGGACGTCGGTTCAACGACCGTGAGTGCAGCTGCCGTTGCAATCGCTGCATCAACAGCATTTCCCCCTTTTCGAATCATCTCCATGCCAGCCTCAGCCGCTAAAGGTTGCGACGTGCCGACCATTCCTTTTTGACTATAGACAGAACTTCTTCTGGAATGATATGGATAATACATTGGATCAAACTTCATCATACGTTCCACCTCACCATTATTGAAGCAATATACATGCTAATCTGTATTTTATCACATTTGTACTTCAGAGAAGGTCTCAGACTGATTGAAAAAATTTTAACCTTACCCGTATCTCTTTAGTGTTATGAACAGTCTATTACTTATGAGAAGGCAATTTGAGGTGAAGGCTATGGATGATTTTCATTGCGTTGAAGCGGCTCTTGATGGGGATGATGGCGCACTAAAAACATTGCATGATCGTTATGTTGATCATATCTTTCAGTATGCGTACATGAGTGCCAACAATTATCATGATGCAGAGGAAATTACACAAGATGTGTTTTTGAAAATGGCTCGTGCCTTGCATACGTTTCGTGGCGATAGCAGCTTTAAGACGTGGTTGTTTAAGATTAGTCGTCATTGCGTGATTGATTATTACAAAAAAAATAAAAACAATAAATCGGAAGCTTTATTGGAAGTCGCCTCTACAGAGGAGTATTCCATTGAGAAAGCGATTGTTGAAAAAAGTGAATTCGATGAATTGGTCATGTGTATGCGAGAGCTCTCGATCGATCAACAGACGGTGATTCACTGTCGTTATATTGAAGAACTGACTATTAAAGAAACAGCAGCCGTCATTAACAAATCAAGTTTATCTGTGAAGGCTTTACAGCACCGAGCACGTAAAGCATTGCGAAAGCGGATGGCAGAAAGGGGGAGCGATCGTAATGCGTAATTGGGATGTATCGATTAAGCAGCGGATTGGGGCGCCAGAATCGTTGAAAACAAAAACGTATGCAAGTGCGTTGGAAGGGATTAGCGATGCGCGCAAAAGACAGCGATCCCACGCGCCTAAACGACGAAGGAAGCAGATGATCTTTGGTCTTGGTGGTGGAACGGTCCTTATTGGAGCACTCGTATTTACGCTCGTTACTGTTGTTCCGGAGTCTGTTCGTCCCGAGTATTCATCAACACAACTTCCAGTCGAGCGTCCCCCTGCGGAAATACCTGCAAATTACGGTCTTTCTGAGCGCCAGATGAACGAGAAATTACGATTGAACAAGAAGGGATGCCATCAGATGTAAGGCAAAAGCTTGTTGATGATGAAGACTTACCTTTCTCGTTTTATCTACCTGAATCGATTGATACTGACGTTCAGGACGGCGAAGAAATTCGTGCGGACCCGATCCATATTCAAATTTTTGATGGAGACGATACCGATAATTTTGATGCTTATGCGAATGAAATTGATACACCTGTAGAAAGCTATTCAGATAATCCTTTTGAAAATCTCGGAGGAACTGTGATTGATTACCAAGATTTTGAGCGAGGGTATGCTTACTTGATTGACTATGACGAGTATACGATTGCGATCACATCCATTGCAGAAACGATCGAAGCAATAGAGGGAAGATTACACATCGAAGAACAACTGGTCGATAGTTGGGAATGGAAGGAAGCAACCGTGCCAAATTAGTGTAAAGGGGACAAGCGAAGTGTGCGGAATTAACGGGATGATCTCTTTTCAAAATGAGGCGATCAATGTAAAAGATCTTTATGCGATGAATGAAAGGATGCATCACCGGGGGCCGGATGATGACCAGGTGTGGGTAAAACAACCCGTCGGGTTTGGATTTCGCCGTCTTGCCATTATTGATACAGAAGGAGCGATACAGCCACTCAAAAATGAAGATGGCACATTGCGCCTCGTTTGTAACGGCGAAATATACAACTATCGATCGTTACGGTTGGACTTGGAAGCGAAAGGTCACCAGTTCGCCACGAATGGTGATGCGGAAGTGATCGTACATTTATATGAAGAGTATGGAAGTGACTTCGTTAAAGAACTGCGGGGGATGTTCGCTTTTCTTTTGTGGGATGACGAAAACGAAGTACTTGTCGCTGGAAGAGACGCGTTTGGCATCAAGCCTCTTCTCTACACACGTGACGGGGAGCGGATGTTATTTTCATCTGAAGCGAGTAGTTTAGCGACAGTTATGGAGAGTGACGTCCAAGTGAATCATAAAAGTTTGTCTCACTACCTTACACTTCAATATGTTCCGGGAGTTGAAACGATGGCAACGGGTATCAATTCGTTAAAACCCGGGCACTTAATGCACGTCCAACGAGATGGATCAGTGAGCATTGAGAGTTACTGGCAACCGTGTACACAAAAGGAAACGGCCTCATACACTTCTGAACAATGGAAAGAACGGATTCGGACAGTGATGGAGTCATCCGTCAGTCTACACATGCAAAGTGATGTTCCGATTGGCAGCTTTTTATCCAGTGGCATTGATTCCACCATCATTACGGCGCTTATGCGAGAATTAGGGCCTCTTCATACGTTTTCTGTCGGCTTTGAAGGTGAGCAGAATGAATGTGTAGTTGCTAGAAAGACGGCAAAAATGCTCGGCACGCATCATCATGAGCGAATCATCGGTGAAGAGGAATTTTTCCAGTTAGCAGAAGAAGTAATTCAAAAGTTGGACGAGCCTGTTGCCGATCCTTCTGCTGTACCTCTTTATGCATTATGTGAAATGGCGAGTCGGGAAGTAACCGTCGTTCTGTCTGGTGAAGGAGCGGACGAGCTGTTTGCCGGTTACCGCATTTATCAAGAGCCGACGGCACTTTCCAAAGTGGATTGGTTACCCGGAGTAATGAAACGATCCGTTCAGAAGGTGTTAAGCCATTTACCTGCATTCTATGGAAAAAACTATCTTACGCGGGCGATGACACCCATTGAACAGCGCTTCGTAGGAAATGCAAAAATTTTTACCGATGATAAAGAATCATCTTAAACAAACGTTTGTTTCACCATAAGATCGAGGATTTACTCGCTCCATACTATGAACAAGTCACGCATCTCAATCCTGTTAGACAAATGCAGTATATCGATCAAAACTTCTGGCTCCCTGGCGATATATTAGCGAAAGCAGACCGGATGTCAATGGCACATAGCCTTGAACTTCGGGTGCCGTTTTTGGATAAAGAGGTGTACGATGTGGCAAAAACCATTCCGACGGAGTTGCTCGTTACAAAACAGACGACGAAAGCATTACTTCGAGAAGCGTTTGCCGATCTTGTGCCCGACCATGTACTCCATCGCCCGAAACTCGGCTTTCCCGTCCCGTTGCGTGATTGGTTACGCGGGTCGCGTGGAGAGCAATGCCTTGAAAGAATTTACCGAGCGGGTGTTGGCGACTACGTGAACCTCACCTATGCCAAACAGCTCGTCGAGGAACATCAAGCAAGCCTTGCCGACCATAGCCGAAAAATCTGGGTATTGTACGTGTTTGCCGTTTGGTATGAGCAGAACATCGGCGTCAGACAGTCTGATGTATCTGTGGAGCAGTTCGTTTAAAACCTTTTAGAACCGTTAGCTATCCCCGTTCGTTCGTGACGAATAGGGATAGCTTTTTTCAATGATCTGTACAGGACGAAATGAAGAGTTCCACTTGTTCTTCAGGTTGTACTGCTCCTTTCAATCAGAAAAGCCAACAACATGTCAGCACAGGGTCGTTCGGTTTACCATCGGCACCTTTGGTTGCCAGCTCTTGAGTTTGGTTATAAATAAACAAAGTTGAAGTTCAGTGTAGAAGCGAACGTTCAAAAAGTGTCGACGATCAGGTAAACTGCGGTGTTCAAAGCGATCTATATAAGTTTAACGAAAGAAATTCATTGGATCCGATGATCGAGATCGCTGTTTGCAGGTGAATGTCTACCGATCGACTGGTGAAGTTCATCTCACTTCGATGTCGATCGTTGTTCGTCACTGCAAGGGTTGCAGGCAACACGGAAAACGTATGCCGAAAGGTAAAAAGACGTGACCGATGGTCACCATCTCGTGCAAGCGTGTGATCTCCTGACACGTATGTGACAATCCAGCCTTTAAACCGTGCACTTTCGGTCCTCAACGGTCACATATATCGTGATTTGTGACCGTTGACTTCGTTTATGTGCGCATCCACGTTTAAAATGATGATTTTTCTTTCTCAAGTGTCACAAAAATGAATATATGGGGCATTTGGACTTCTTTCCATACAGCTTGGCACGTAGCAGAAACGTGAACCGTGTCGCCTTGTGCTCTGGAGTATATAGAAAACACGGTGGGCGTCTTTTGACCACCGATGTTGCCCTGTCATCTCTAGTCGTTCGTGTCCTTCACCGGGATGATTAAACCAATGACGCCCACACATGCGAACAAGATAAAGGCAAATGGATAGGAGCTGATGTCTATGACCATACCGGCGATAAAAGATCCTAAAGATTGGCCGATTCCTAAAGCTAAAAAGGACATGCTCACACCTAGCGCTGGCAAATGGACAAAGGTTCTCGTTGCCCAAACGATGAGTAAGCCAGTCAAGAAGATATATGCTCCACCGAAAAGGCTGGTGAAGTGTAGATGGCGAACGGAGTGTGAACCGTTAACATTGCGACGGAACTTAACAACGTCACTAAAATCATCCGATACGATAAACCGAGTCCGATTCTTTGTATCAAACCTCCAGCCACCCCTCCGAGTACACCCGCTGCGCCTACGACGATCCAAAAGAGAACACTTTCATTTGCGGTCATGTTGTATTGCTCTGTAACAAAACTTCGCGAAAACGTCCAATAGATGGATGAGCTGAAGCCGACGATGACCGACGCAGTGATCAGTGACCAACCGTTTCGCAGCGTGGACGTCCAATCTATGTTTGGTTCGTCAACATGCCGATTCTCATAAGCATTAGGAATGATACGTTTGTTCCATAAGGTCACGGCAAATGCGACGATGGCAAACATGAAAAACGATAGTCGCCAATGTTCTGTGAACATCAGCACAACAGGGCCTGTGAGGATAATACCGAAACTCGTGCCACTATTGATCCACGTATTTGCTTGGTCCACTCGTGTGCGGGTGAATGTTTGATAAGCCATTTGACTAAGCGCCGGTGATGCAAGACCGCTACCTAAACCGGCAATAAATACACCTGCGCCAAGGTGCAACAGTGAGGTAGCTGTGGCCATACCGACCAGTCCAACTACGGCGGTTAGCCCCGCAATCTGGTTAACTCGCTTAAAACCAAAACGATGGATCGCAAACGATGAAAAGAATAAAGCGATTGAGTAGGATATATAACCAATCGAACCGACTAATCCGCCGTCACTCGCATCCAAACCGAGTGTGTTAGAGATGTCCGGAAGAAACATTCCGAAGCTAAGACGTGCAAAAGCATAAGTAACGGCAATCATGGCAAGACCGGGCACAACAATTTTCCACATGAAAAAGACTCCTTATTATATAGATCGATCACTATAATTTAAAGTGAAAATAAAAGCGTATTCCCTATGAATTTGGGAACAACGCTTGGACCGAATACCGCAACTCTTCGGCAACTTCGCTGAGCGCAAACACTTCTGCTGAGCTGGTAGCTCCTTCAAATAACAGCACTAATCGTAGCGCTTCTTGTTTCGTTAATCCGTGTTCATGAAACAGTTGAAACAGGTGAGTTTTGTGCTGTTCTACAAATGCAACAACCTCATCATTGATCGAGTTGTATTCCTCTTTTGCTCTTAGAAACATGCAGCCATTCGCTTTATTTGCACGTGTCCACTTGAGATGAGCTTCTGTGAAAGCATGCGGAATGGACAAGTCATCGCTCCGACTTGCCGTATTAAGTGACTCAAAATACCTTTTTTCTCGCCGTTTTAAAATTTCTAAAATCAGGCTTTCTTTCGAATCAAAATGATTATATAACGTCATTAAAGAAACGTCCGCTTCCTTAATGAGCTGTTTTAAACCAACAGCATGAAAACCTTGATTGCTAAAAAGCTGCTCAGACTGTTGAAGCAGTTGTTCACGTTTTTTGCTCACTGTATACACTCCCCTTATGTATATATATCGATCACTCTATTTATAATAAAACAAACGGTGGAGAAAATCAATAAATGATATTTTTGTAAAACACACTTTACGGTAAAGTGAGCTTTACTTAATCGTGTGAATAGAACACGAAAGGGTTATTTGAGATGAAAAATCGAATGAAAGAATTAAGGAAACTATATGGGTGGTCGCAAGAAGCAATGGCCAAACAGCTAAGTGTGTCACGCCAAACGATTATATCAATCGAGAAGGGAACATATAACCCCTCGTTACCGTTAGCGTTTCATATCGCTCGTTCATTTGATACATCCATTGAAAACGTATTTATTTTTGAAGAAGTAGATCAGGAGGAATGATGATAGTCATGAGAAATGTTGGAGTTCGAATCCTTTTAATCGTTTCGGGTGTCATATTTTTAGGATATGCCTTGTTACTCGTCTATGCTGGAACGCAAAGTAGCACAGGTTTACAAGGGACTGAGTTTATCCAATTTGGCGTGGCGACGATGTGTTTTTCACTAGCGTATTTGTACCCACAATTTAAAGTGAACGACGAACGCACACAGAAAATAAGAGAAAGAGGCATGCTCTTTACGTTTCTTATTATGATGGGGGTTTTTATCATATTAATGACGCTATTCATGGCAGACGTTATTCATTTTAATGGCATGCAAACCGTCGGAATCATTACAGCGACCATGATTAGCGTCGTATTTCTTTCATTTGTCGTTTTGTCAAAGAGGTATTAATGGATGGAGGACGATGATGTATAGGCGAAGTTTGTGGCTTATTGAAAAAGTAAAAATCGCTGTAACGAGTGTCGCGGTAGTCATCTTTCTCTTAGCGAGAATAGCGTATATGGCTGTTATGCAGTTCGTGCAACAGTAAAAAACTGATCATTCAAAACAATTGATATATTAGTTTCATTATACATTGTCAGGCGGGTAATTAGTTTCATGAAGTTACAAAATTAGCGTTTCAAAGGGTGGGGAAAGGGTATTTAGTCTTTATAGAGGAAATGATATGAAAAATAAACAGAATAATTTGTTACTCGTTGTCATTACAGCCCTTACAGGATTAGCTCTTGGTGTCACGGCTTTGCTAGGTGCAATGAATATCTTGCACATCCCTGGATACATGATATTTCTAAAGGCTGTTTCTGCGGTTGTATTGTTGATCACAAATCTTGACCAAATTTTTAAACTGAAAAAGCTTATTCATAGTCGAGGGCCTATAACGATCGTACTGTTATTGGTTTTATTTTTGAATACAATAGATATAAAGAGTAACGGTATGTAAAGGAGGGTTGCAATGTGAGTGAGGAATGGAAACAGAGGAGAGCATTTGCGCTCCATAAATACTTAGAAGATGGCACCTATTATTTTGGTGATGAAAAGAGAATGATTTACAAGGATGAGCGACGTCATCATCCCGTCGTTTCAGCAAAAATGACCACGGTGAACGAATCGTTAGAAATAACGGGTGAAGGCGAAAAGCAATTTCTAGGCTCGATCCTTTGGTTCTCAAGCAACGGTGATTGTAAGCTATTTTCTGCCGATGAGGTGCTAACTGTGAGTTGCAGTCGGGACACGTACGATAGAAAATTAGCGAATACGGCTCATTTTTCTCAGTATTTTCGCACACCACCGATCATCGCCCGTAATGAAGAAGAAAAAACGATCGTTGAGCCGTACATTGAACCGACTTTACGTGCTCAGTCACACAAAAAAGCCATTTTAAACACCATTTTTACTGATTATGCAGATTACTTTACATCAATAAAAGGTGATACACGTTTAACAAAACAAACGATGAATGAGTTGCTTGAGCGTAGTGAGAATCGAGTGCACCGCCCGATCTTTCAGCATATTATTGCGTTGATTGATGAGTCATTGTTTGACGTAAACTTCTCGTATATCCCGTTGCACGGGGACTTGTGGACGGATAATCTATTAATAACCGAAGACCAATCCGGGGAGAAAGAAGTGTGGTACATCGACTATGATACGTCAGGGCAGTACGTATTTTTCTATGATTTCTTTAAGTTTATGTGGAATGAATTTGATGTGAATAACGATGATTCTAGTGTGATTGCTTATTTGCATGGGGAGTATGATGATTATTTTGCAAGGGTGTTTCGGGTGTTTAACTTGAACTATGATCCGACGCTCCGGGCATCGTACTTTGGCTACTTTTTCTTAAACTACTTGCTTGATGAAACAAGTATGCTGCCATTTGAAGTGAAGCGTGGAGAAATGATCGATTTTGAAAAAAAGCTTTTGCCGAGGCTAACAAAAAAGTAGAGGAAGTCCCGAAGTGGGAAGCATCCTCATTTTGAGTTCTACCAAAACAACGGTGCAAACGTCATAATGATGAGAATCGAGATACCGACGACTAGGGGAATCTTCTTATGCTCGTTGTTACGACTCAACATTAGAACTCTCCGAGTAACCGCAAACACGATGCCGCAGAGCGCAACAATAAATAGTGGGGACGAACGGGTCATCATCGCGGCCAAGAATAAAGAGAACGCAGCGATCGGTAGGAAGCGGTCGAGCAGGAAGCTCATCGTATTCACCTCATATAGATGTTGTAAATAGCGCTACATCCAATTTTTGATAAACGCACTCTGATGATTAAAATTCCAATTAAAGAAAATTATACCACGGAATGACGTACAACCTTCCTCCACCTTGTTACAATGAGAGATCAGAGGGGGGGATACTACATGACTATACTAAAAAGCATCGGAAAGAAGTTGCTTGCTGCGTTTCTTTCTCCATTTTTACTTATGTTTTGTTCTTTTTGCGTACAATCTTTTTCATCAAGGTGTACAGTCACTATCGTTTTCAGCGATCTTCAACGCCTACGCTATTATTTATTTTATATTTGCTTGGCCGATGTATATCTCCCTAGCCATTCCCGCAGCTTTTTTGATTGAGCGTATCCGATTTGGCTTTCAATGGGTGTATTACATGGCTGCGGGTGTCGTAGCATTTGTGTTCATTGGTGTTGTGAATTCTGCGATAAACCGTGATCGATATTTGGAGCTAGGTTTAGGGTTAGGAGACGTTTTCTTTGCAAGTATGGCAGGATTAGCTTTTTATTTTTCTATAAAAATCATTGATCGAATATCGAGAGCGATTACTCGGCGAGGAAATCGAACAACAGTTCATCACTATCTCGTTTAGCTTCAACGTTTGCTTGGGTGGTTCCGCCGAGTGCCATACCCGCATAGTAAGGGGACATGCCAAATGAATGGCCGGCTTCTCGGTAAAGAACAACCTCGGCTTGGTTACCAAGCGCCTCGCCAATCTGCCGAGCGGCTGTGTCGCCTTGCCACATCTCATCTTTTTCACCGGCAAAAAGAAGTGCTCGACCGTCGAAGTTTGACGTGTTAATACGTGCGGTTTCCCGGTTATTCGCATTTTCTACGGCACTTTCATAAGTGTCACGATACGCAATCGGACTGGCGATGAGCATATCAAACATCGTCGTAAACATCGTAAATCCATCCACACCATCAAAGTTGATATACGGTAACTCTTCACCTTCCCACGTCCAAGAAGACCCAGTGTCGGCACTAAATTCCAACCCCATATACGTATACTCACTCGGTGTATATAAGACGAGCTGTTCAATTGTTGGATAGTAGTTCGTTAAGTTCAGTGCGAGCTCTGCTCCTTTTGAATAGCCAATGACTGTGACAGCTGTTTCCTCCAAATCAAAAGTTTTGAGGAAATCTGAGAAAAATTCTAGCGGAACACGATTAAGCGTTTCCGGCTGATTAGAGGCTCCGAAAAAGAATAGCGCATACGTCTCGTAGCCCTCTTTTGCAAGCCTAACAGCTTCTTCGAAATTGCTGCTGCCTTCAGAGCCCCCAAATAGAACAACTGGTGGAGCGTCGATTGGTTCGTCTGGCTGAAGGTGGAATCCATTTGCCACACCTTCTTCGAAGTGAGTAATCTGTCCGTCAGAGAAAGTATCCGGATAGGCTTCGTAATCATGAAGATGAACAACCTCATCTTCCTCCCATTGATACGTAGCGTGGTTGTAAACACGCATCCCGAAAATCGCTAACACAGCAACCACTAGTAATATTGCAAACACGGATAGAACCTTTAAAAAACGTTTCATTATATTGCACCTTTCTCATGTTTAGTGACGTTCTTTATCCAGCGTAGAACATCACGTTACGTGATGTTCAAGTGCAACATGATATTTTTGTTGTAGATGAAACAAAATGTCAAACTGATGCGTAAAAGACGTATGTTGGGAAAGGGAAGAAGTCCACATGGAAGATACGCTCGGTGTAACGCTCGTATGGCTTTTTGTTATTTTGTTCATGTTCCATGATTTTGAAGAGATCATTACGGTTGAAAAATGGGGAGCACACACGAAGCATTTGGCGAATACACGTCTCAAACAATACATATGGAAGTTTTGGAACATCAATTCCCACGACTTTGCAAAAAGAGATGTATTCATTTTGTTAACAACAACAGGGATCACGCTAATTAAAGTATTCTTTGCCGGTAATGGATGGGTTGATGGATTGTATATTGGCTTCTTAATTCTCGCACTCCTTCATCATGTCGTTCATGTCGTGCAAACCATCATTTTGAGAGCGTACACGCCTGGGTTGTTTACGACGATTGGGCTTTTGATCCCTTATACGCTTTATTTGCTCATATATATTGCGTGAGCAATTTGAGTAAAGAGCATGTCAATCACTACGCGCAAGTGTTGGATTCTATAGACCCGTCGCGACCCGTTTCTCTCTATTCATGACAGTGACACGTATTTGGGTGTTAATCGAAGGGTATTTGTGTCTAAATTAAAGGCATATACGTACAAACTTCTATGTAAGAATGAGATTTGGTGATTGCTTCACTTATTCAAAAGGAAGAAAGTGAGGGTGAGCGTCGGTGTTCCGATTTATGCGAAGAAGGAAGCGACAGAGGACGATGAAAAGAGTGAAGAAGGGAGACGGTCATTCATTAAAGAAGTATCAATTTTGGCACGTATTCACACATTCCTTGTTTCATATCGTTATTAAGAACAAAGAGAATAGAAAAACGATGTATGCGATAAAATCAAGCTACTTCGCTGACGAGCCTAAAGTTGATTTATACCGTGAAGGAAAACATGTAGCGTATTCAAAACTGCCAGCCGTTTTTCCTATAGAAAATGGAGTTTTGGAAATTAGTAGTGGGGGCTACGGGATTAATCGGATACATTACGCAACGGAGAAAGATGAATCCTTTTCGGTTTATCCGGACCGACGTTCCATTCGAGGTTTACGAATGTGGGTGCACAAGCAATTCCCATTGTTTAGTAGAGTGATTGGCGGTCTTGCAGCAATTGTTCTATTGGTTTCACTTGCCTTAAGCATCCCGCAGTTAATTGAAACGATAAGTGATGTCCCGTGGGTGACAGAGAATGTAGGCACCTTCACATCTCCAATCACGTTGTCAATACCAGTGAATGCTGTGATCTTTGGGGCAGGTGCACTGGCTGGATTTGAGCGAGCGCTTATGCTGCGTAGTCACTGGCTCATTGATATGGAAACAAGTGGTTGGGAGAGTGATTGATGGTCTTTTCGGATGACCGAGATGGATCTTTCTGGGTGAGTGCTTGCATATTGTCTGTTGAAATTCATCTCGTTGCAATTCGACAACTTCGTTGCCGATCTTTTTCGTCACTGCAAGGGTTGGGGCAACACGAAAAACGTTTGCCGAACGATAAAAAGTCGTGC
>NZ_BAWZ01000046.1:0-34459 GCF_000698105.1 Geomicrobium sp. JCM 19037
CTGATGAAATTCATCTCGTTGCCGATCGTTGTTCGTCACTGTAAGGGTTGCGGGCAACACGAAAAACGTTTGCCGAAGGGTAAAAAGTCGTGACCGAGGCTCACGTCCTGGCACAAGCATGTGATGGTCGGTTACGTATGTGACAATCCAGCCCTCAAACCGGGCACTTTCGGCACGCAACGGTCACAAATCGCAATATTTGTGACCGTTGACTCCGTTTATGTGCGCATCCACGTTTAAATCATGATTTTTCTATCTCAAGTGTCACATTAATTAATATATGGGGCATTTGGACTTGTTTCAACATCATAACCAGTAGGCAGAAACGTGAACCGATGTTGCCCTTATGGTCTGGACTGCATAGAAAACACGGTGGCAGATGTTTCGCCACCGATGTTGCCCTTGTAGTCTGGACTACAAGCATCCGCCCGCAGTGCAAAGCAACAACAAACTGTGCAATTAGGATCATGTTAAGTTCATTTTATATAATCAAAAAAAGCCGTAGGGTAGAACCCTACGGCTTTTAATCTGCTTTTGAAACGTGTTGAAGATTGCCGTTCTCATCCATACGAAAGCTTGATGACATGAACGAATCACTCATTGTTTCATCCACAAACATCATATTGCGAGCACGATTAATAATGGTGAGCAAAGATTCATGTTCTTTTTCCAGCTTTTCTAATTGTGATTTTAACTGTTCATTTTCTAACTGTACTTGTTCAACATTCGTTTTTGTATCGGCATCAATGGTTTCTTGATGCACGTAATGGCTAAGGAACTGAACGACTCTTTCCATGTTCAAGTCATCCGTGTGTACGGGTTTCTCAATCGATCTCTGAGGATGTTTTACACCGAATGTTTTTTGTACGGCTTGTGCGGCGTCGTTTCGTTGAAATGCTTTTCGTTCACGCTTTGCTTCGCTAATCTTTGTTTCGTAGCGATCGCGCACGACCGCATTCCAGCGGAATCCACAAGCAGCAGCGGTGCGGTTAAGTTGATCGCCAACTTCCTCAAATGCTTTTAACTGCGTACTTCCATTTTTAATATGGTGGATGACAGTATCTGCTAATAGCACATCATCCTCATGGGACCATGCATCTTGTCTCACTTTTGTCATCGGGTTACCTTCTTCCATTAAGAGATTCAATGTAGTCTTAATATGGACGAATGTATGAATCTCTATACTCCCAATGATAGAAACAAAAACAAGAATTTGTGTGCTAACGGTGTTTCGTCTTCGCACGGATGTTCTGATCAGCGTCTTTAAATGCTTTCTCAAATTTACTTGAGCCTTTCAAATGCAAGTATCGATGATCTTTTAACTTGTCCGGCAAGTATTGTTGCGCGACGAGGGCCCCTTCATAATCGTGAGGGTACAAATAACCGACGCCTCGGTCCAATTCTTTCGCTCCAGCGTAGTGAGCGTCGCGAATTTGGTCTGGTATTGGAGGAGAGCCGAATTTGCGGACGTCTGCTAGTGCGGCATCAAGGGCGCGATAAGCACTGTTTGATTTCGGAGACAGACAGAGTTCAACGACAGCGTTCGCAAGCGGAATTCTTGCCTCTGGGAAACCTAAACGTTCGGATGCTTGAATCGCAGCAAGTGTGCGAGCACCGGCTTGTGGATTCGCAAGGCCGATGTCCTCGTACGCGATGACGAGTAAGCGTCGATTAATGCTGACAAGGTCTCCTGCTTCAATTAATCGTGCTAAGTAGTGAAGTGCCGCATCGGCATCACTGCCTCGAATTGACTTTTGGAATGCTGACAACACATCATAGTGGGCATCCCCATCACGGTCATGATTGAAATTCTTCTTCTGCATGCAAATTTCGGCAACGCTCACATCGACATGGATGATCCCGTCCTCATTTTTAGGTGTAGATAGAACGGCCAACTCTAAAGCGTTCAAAGCAGAGCGTAAGTCTCCGCCTGAAGATGAGGCGATATGTCTCGCTGCATCGTCATCAAGTTTTGTTGAGATGTAACCTAACCCTCGCTCCTCGTCATCGATGGCTGCTCTTAAGCTGTTTAAGATCTCGTTTTCTTGTAAAGAAAACAATTCAAAAATATGGCACCGACTGCGAATAGCTGGATTCACGGAATGATAAGGATTGGCGGTTGTAGCACCGATGACAATGAGCTTTCCACTTTCCAAGTACGGAAGCAAAAAATCTTGTTTTCCTTTATCAAGACGATGAAACTCATCCAAAATTAATACGAGCTGACCGTAGAGCTTCGCTTCTTCAGCAGCAATTTGCAAGTCTTTTTTGGAGTGCTCGACGGCGTTGAGCAGTTTGTAGCGCAGTTCCATACTCCCCGCAAGTGCAGTCGCAAGTGATGTTTTTCCGGTCCCAGGTGGTCCGTAAAAGATCATCGGTTGAAGTGTACCTGCAGTGACCATGCGTGAGATTAGAGCTCCTTCTCCGAGAAGGTGAACTTGTCCGACCACTTCGTCAATGGTTCTTGGGCGCATGCGAAATGCGAGTGGTTCATGGTTCATTTGGGGCCTCCATTCATACACGAATGCACGTTCTGTTTCTTCAACTAGTGTAGCACACGGCCTCTTCTAAGAACAATCCAAGCAAGAGACATGTAAATCATTGATTGTCCATGCTATAATGGCAGTTACAGCATAAAGACAAGCGTTGCTTTTTAATAAACGTTAACCTTATGAACAGGATATAAAGGTGGCTATATAAATGAAGATATCGACAAAAGGGCGCTACGGTCTCACGATTATGATGGCGCTCGCGAAGAAGTACGGCGAGGGTCCGATCTCATTGAAGTCCATTGCGAAGGAAAACAATCTGTCAGAACATTATTTGGAGCAATTAATTGCTCCACTTCGAAACGCGACATTTGTGAAGAGTGTTCGAGGAGCGTATGGTGGTTACATGCTTTCAAAAGAGCCGCATGAGATTACGGCAGGAGACATTATTCGTGTGCTTGAAGGGCCGATTACTCCTGTGGAAGTCATGGAAGATGAAGAGCCAGCGAAGCGTGATTTATGGGTGAAGATCCGTGACGCGATTAAAGATGTGCTTGATTCTACGACGCTTGAGGACTTGGCGAACTACGAAGAAACCGATAAACAAGAAGACTATATGTTTTATATATAATTGTGAAGAAGGAGGCGGCATTCGTATGAACGAGATCTATTTCGATCATGCCGCAACGACCCCTGTTCGTGATGAAGTGTTTGCTGAGATGAAGCCGTATTATGATGGGACGATGATTGGCAATGCGTCAAGCATCCACCGATTTGGACGTAAGGTACGTGTAGGAATTGATGAGGCGAGAAGGGTCGTTGCCGGCCAATTAAACAGTCACCGAGATGAAATCATCTTTACGAGCGGTGGAACGGAATCCAACAACCTAGCCATTCGGGGTGCAGTGCACACACGGAAACAAACCGGCAAGCATATTGTGACATCCCAAATTGAGCATCACGCTGTGCTACATGTTTTAGATCAACTTGAGGATGAAGGTTTTGAAGTGACACGACTCCCTGTTGACGAGCGAGGTGTTGTCAATGCCGCTGACGTTGAGCGCGCGCTTCGTCCGGATACGATTCTCGTTTCAATCATGCACGGAAATAACGAAACAGGCATGATACAGCCGATTGAAGCGATCAGCTCCCTATTGGAAAATCACGAAGCACTCTTTCATACCGATGCCGTTCAATCTTTTGGAAAGATGAACTTTGATGTACAAGCATTGGGTGTCGATTTACTAACGGGTTCTGCTCACAAGGTCAATGGACCGAAAGGAGCGGGATTTTTGTATGTTAAGAAGGGTACAAACATTCAAGCCCTCATTTACGGCGGTGAGCAAGAAAAGAAACTACGGCCGGGCACAGAGAACGCAGCTGCAATTGCTGGCTTGAAAAAGGCAGTACAACTTCTCGGTCAAGATGGTGAACAAAATGCCGATCACAGTCGGGAATTGAAAGAAAAGCTTGTAGAAGAACTTAGAAATAGAGACGTTCCATATGAGATCAATGGATCACTTACGGATAGTCTTCCTCATATCATCAACATCAGTTTTACTGGCTCACTAACCGAACCGATGCTTGCACAACTCGATATGGCCGGCATAGCGGTTAGTAGCGGCTCTGCATGTACCGCGGGGAGCTTTCAACCGTCCCATGTACTTGAAGCGATGTATGGCTCTGATGATGAGCGCGTAAAAAATTCTTTAAGATTTAGCTTTGGATATGGAAATGATGAACATCAAGTCATACATTCGGCAAAGCAACTCGAGCAAATTACTCGATTAATACGAGAGAAACGAACTGAGGTGTAGATCATGCATGTAGACAATAAAAATATTCGTGTCGTCGTCGGCATGTCCGGAGGTGTGGATTCATCGGTGACGGCGGCGTTGCTAAAAGAAGAAGGCTATGACGTCGTAGGCGTGTTTATGAAGAACTGGGACGAAGAAGATGAGTTTGGCGTTTGTACAGCTACCGTCGATTATGAAGATGTCGCTCGGGTGGCCGATCAGTTGGACATTCCCTATTACTCGGTGAACTTTGAAAAAGAGTATTGGGATAAAGTGTTCCAATACTTTTTAGACGAGCATATGAAAGGGAGAACGCCTAATCCCGACGTCATGTGTAACAAAGAAATTAAATTTAAAGCATTTCTCGATCACGCCATGCTCTTAGGTGCGGACTACGTGGCAACTGGCACTATGCGAGAGTTCATCGACTTGAGGACGGTTCAGTGAACATGCTTCGCGGCGTGGACAACAACAAAGACCAGACGTATTTTCTTAGTCAGCTGAGCGAAGAACAATTGCAAAAAGTGATGTTCCACTCGGGGAATTTGAGAAGAGTGAAGTACGTAGAATGGCAGAGGAACGTGGGTTAGCAACAGCTGGGAAAAAAGATAGTACCGGCATCTGTTTCATTGGTGAACGTGACTTCAAATCGTTTTTGCAAACGTATTTGCCTGCCCAACCCGGAGCGATGAAAACGCCAGATGGTGAAAAGAAAGGTGAGCACGAAGGGCTCATGTATTACACGTTAGGCCAACGCCAAGGTCTTGGCATTGGAGGTTCTGGAGAACCTTGGTTTGTCGTTGATAAAGATTTAGAGAACAATGTGCTCGTCGTAGGACAAGGCTCAGCCCACCCGCGGTTATTAAGCGCAGGCCTATATGGCAGTGAACTGAACTGGATTAGTAACGAACCCCCAACGGCCGCTGTTCATCTAAAGGCAAAGTTTCGGTATCGTCAACCGGACCAAGACGTCATTTTGCACATTCAAGAAGATCAAACATTTTATGTGGAGTTTATTGAGCAGCAACGAGCAGTCACTCCAGGACAAGCCGTCGTATTTTACGATGGAGATGTATGTTTAGGTGGAGGCATCATTGATGACATTGTACGTTCAAAGAAAGATGGGATTGCATGAAACCATCTGCGTATACGCTAGCGACGGAACAAATGAACGCAGGTCATGATGAGTTGGCGCTCCAAAACTTTCATCTGGCGCTTGAAGAAGAGCCAGATCGCCATGCTGATATATACACGAATCTGGGCACACTGCTATTGGCTTCAGGAGAAGAAGATGAAGCATTGGCATGTTATCAACGAGCCATTCAGTTAGACGAGCGTCAAGCGTCTGCTTATTACGGAGCAGGAAATGTTTGCTACCATATCGAAAAATACCCAGAGGCGTTGCGCTTCTACCAAGAAGCACAGCGTCTTGGCATGGGCAAGGATCAAAGCTTACATTTTATGATGGGCATCTGCTTTTACAATCAACAACAATTTGCTCGGGCATTAGCGAGTTTGAAAACGGCAGTGGAGTTAAATGAAAACGATGCCGATGCTCACTTTTACTTCGGGCTCGTGTTGGCCGAGCTGCAAATGATCGAGGAAGCGATCGTGCAATTCTCGCGTACGGTAGCCATTAACTCAAGCCACGCCGATGCTTATTACAATCTTGGCGTTGCACACGCACATAAAGGTGAGCATGAGCGAGCAGAGCACTATTACGAGGAAGCGTTGCATATACAACCCGATCATTTACTCGCAGGTCATGGGTTGAAACAAAATAAAGAACAATGAAGTGAAGGAATGGGGGGAAACGTATGACGGAAAAAGACGAGCGACCGTTTGTTACCGGGGAAGTGACACAGTTGATCTTTCGCAATGAAGAAAATGGATATACGGTGATGATTGTTGATGTGTCAGAAGCGAGCCCGAACACGAATGAACAAACGTTAACCGTGCTCGGACATTTTCCTGCGTCCCCTGAAGGAGAACACCTGACATTTCATGGCACGTTTAAAGAGCATCCAAAGTATGGACAACAGTTCCAATCTACTTCCTTTGAGAAGCATATGCCAAAAGGGGGAGCGGCGCTTGTTCAATACCTTTCCAGTGACCGCTTTCCGTCTATTGGCCGCAAAACGGCGTCGCAAATCGTAGAAACGTTAGGTGACGAAGCGCTCGATCAAATGATTCAAGATCCAACCTGTTTACAAAAAGTGCAAGGATTAAAACGTGAACAACGGAAAGTGCTCGAAGAACAGTTAGCGTCAGAACAGGAGTCAGCGATGTTTATGAGTAAACTCATGACGTATGGTTTTGGTATGGAGCTCGCGACCAAAATCGTCCAACAATACGGAGGAGACACACTTCGGGTTGTTGAGCAAAAACCGTATCAGCTTGTGAATGACATTGAAGGCATCGGTTTTCAAAAAGCCGATGAACTAGGTATGAACCTTGGCATTGAAGCGTTAGACACAGAGCGGTTGAAAGCAGGACTGATACACGCCCTTGAAGCGACAAGCCATACTGTCGGACACGTTTACTTGCCAGAAGAAGTATGGATTGAGGAAGCGAAAACAATATTAAATTATCGCTCTCCATTTGCTGAAACTCATCACCTTGAAGAGAGTATAGTTCACCTAGCTGAAGACGGTGTAGTTGCGGTTGATGAGAACCGCTGTTACCTTCCGTCTTTATATTTCGCTGAAAAAGGTTTGTCCACAAATATCGAACGTCTAAGTGTTCGTGATGATATCGAGACGTTCTCTGAAGATCTGTTTCTACAAGAGCTTGGGAAGATGGAAGAGACGTATGCAATTTCTTATGCGGAACAACAAAAGGAAGCGGTCAAGTTGGCGCTCTCTTCGCCAATCATGATTTTGACAGGTGGACCTGGTACTGGAAAGACGACGGTCATCCGGGCCATTGTGGAGATGTTTAGTCGACTCCGAGGGTGGAGTGAACGAACAGACAAGAAGTCTCCGGTCTTATTGGCAGCACCAACGGGAAGAGCAGCAAAACGCATGAGCGAAACGACAGAAAGACCGGCCTATACGATTCATCGGTGGATTGCTGGCGCGGGGATGAAGAGGAGTTTACCGAACGCGACGAAGAGTCTCCGCTTAAAGGTGAACTGCTTATCGTTGATGAAGCATCAATGATTGATTTGTGGCTCGCCAATCAACTGTTCAAAGCCATTCCTGCAAACATGCAAGTGATCATCGTTGGTGATGAAGATCAGTTGCCGTCTGTAGGTCCAGGGCAAGTACTTAGTGATTTGTTAAGTTCAAATAAAGTTCCAGCTGTTCGTTTATCCCTCGTTTATCGACAAGCAGAAGGATCTTCGATTACGAACCTTGCTCATACGATGAAAGAAGGGAAATTGCCAGCCGATTTCCAGACACCGCTCGCTGATCGTGCGTTCTTTCCAGGTCAGGCTGCGACAGTCGTCCCCCTCGTTGAACAAGTGTGTAGTAAAGCGCTGGAAAGGGGATACTCCCCTTTAGATTTGCAAGTCCTTGTGCCGATGTATCGAGGTGAAGCAGGAATAAATGCGTTAAATGAACGTCTACAAGCGTTATTTAACCCACCAAAACCTCGGAAATCATCAATGGATTATGGAGAACAAACGTATCGGGTAGGAGACATCGTATTGCAGCTCGTAAATAACCCTGAAGAAAACGTTTATAACGGTGACCGTGGAGAGATTGTAGCTATCCGGCGCGCGAAAGACACAGATAACAAAAAAGATCAAGTCATTATTCGTTTTGATCAATTAGAAGTGGCTTATGAACGTCAAGATTTAAAGCAAATCATGCTTGCGTATTGTTCCTCAATTCATAAAGCGCAAGGCAGTGAATTCCCGATCGTGATCGTGCCACTGACGATGGGGTATCGGAGAATGTTAAAAAGGAACCTTTTGTATACAGCAATTACACGCGCGCGAGACTACTTGATTATGGTGGGTGAAGAGCGGGCTTTCGTGTATGCAGTTGAAAATAATGACCGGCAATCCCGTTACTCCAATCTACCATCGCGGCTCGCTCACCTTGAGGAAGCAACTGCCAATCATAAAAGTGAGACGAAAAGCGGAAACTAAAAATCCCGGTAGCGATGTTTACAATTGCCTTACTTTGACCATTCTTGTAAAACTAGTTGTTTTACGAGGAGGTTACTTCCTTTGCATTGCCCGAATTGCATGTGGAAAAATATAGGTAAGATCGGTACAAATCAGTATTATTGTTGGAAGTGTTGTATTGAACTCGTTGTTCAAGATGAGATACTTTCTGTCTATCAAGTTGAAGAGGACGGTTCACTAAGCTCGTTAGATGACGTGTTCTCTGTAGATGAAAGAAGTCGATGTCTTGAGGAACATTCAAGCAGCTAAAGTATAGGTGTAAACTCATTGTTCCGGTAGTTTTAGTAAATGGAGGTCGGCGTTCATGAATAAGACGTCATCATCATTGCTCGTGGCAGGAATTGGGACCGTAGGTGCAGCGATTTATATGATGAATACCCACGACCGGAGTCATAAGCGTTGGATGCAAAAGATGAAAAAGAACAAGCATGTGAAATCTTTGCGCAAAGCGTATCGGAACGCATTTTAAAAAGAAAAGACACAAACCAGCCGGTTTGTGTCTTTTCTGTATAAACCACCGGGTTTCGTTCATCCTAATGCATTGAAGGGGTGAGCGAATGGACAGAGAAAAGAAGTGGCTTTACCGAGCTTTAATCGCAATGATCTGTGTCGCATTCGTATACATCGTGTATCTACTCACCCCCGTTTGGAAGCCTGTACTTGTAAGTATCGTCAAGGTGGCGATTCCATTTATCCTCGCAGGTTTATTTGCGTATTTACTACATCCTGTGATTGATTTTTTAGAACGAAAGGGCACCCCGAGAGCGCTTTCAGTACTCATCATATACACCCTTTTTTTTGGGGGTGGCGCTTGGTTACTCATCGCAACCGGCCCGATTATTCTTAGGGAAGCGAAAGAATTTGTTGAACAATTGCCAGCCTGGATGCAGCAAGTTGAAAGTGGGATCGGTTCGTTTCACCGTCAAGTTGATCAGTTGCCGCCACTTCTGCATAACCAAGTTGAGAACAGTGTAGAACGATTGGAATCCCAAGGGTCGAATTTCGTACAAGGGTTATTTGACCGCTGGCGCTTGATCCTGGAAGGCATTGCTTTCTTGTTTTTACTGCCATTTGCTACATTTTACATACTAAAAGACCTTCGTATATTTGAAAAAGCGGCTGTTTTTCTGATTCCTAAACGGTTCCGGGAAACGGGTGTAACGATCGTTGGTGCAGCGGACCATGCTTTTGGTAGCTATATTCGTGGGCAGTTGCTCGTCTCCGTTTGCGTAGGGGTTTTGTCAATTATAGGTCTGTGGCTTGTCGGTGTGCCATACCCGATTGTTCTAGGATTGTTTTTAGGGATGATGGACTTAATTCCTTATTTTGGTCCGATTTTAGGTGCCGTTCCTGCCCTTGTCATCGCGTTCACGATATCGTGGCAAACGACACTTTTTACCCTCGTTGTTATTTTAGTGATTCAGCAAATAGAAGGGAATGTGCTGTCTCCGTACATTGTTGGAAAAAGTGTTCACTTGCATCCGTTAATGATTTTATTTGCACTTCTCATTGGCTATGAGTTCGCAGGAATTATTGGCTTGTTACTATCGGTGCCGTTATTTGTTATCGGCTCTCACGTGACACACGTGCTTCGAGAGGAGAAAAAGGTCGGAAGTTCGGAAAGCTAACTTTTCGTTTCTATCGAGTCGAAAAAACGAAAAAGGAACTCACTGACAACTCAGAAGTTCCTTTTGACCGATTGGCTATTATTTTGAAAGCAGACCTCTCATGGCAAAGGCAAGGTTTTGTGGGCGTTCTGCCAATCTTCTCATGAAGTAGCCATACCAGTCTTTTCCGTAAGGGACATACGTCCGGACTTGATAGCCTTCTTCAACGAGTGAAAGTTGCAAGTCATTTCGAAAACCGTAAAGCATTTGAAATTCAAACTGCTCACGAGGAATGCTTTGTTCTTTCGCATACGCTTTAACATGTTCGATAATGTGATGGTCGTGAGTCGCAATCGCCGTATGCCCTCCGTTGTTGAGGTGGGTTTTTATCATATCGAGCATCTGTTTATCGATCGCTTGCTTCTCTTGTAGGGCAACATCTGCACTTTCTTTGTAAGCACCTTTAACGAAGCGTAACTTCATCCCTCTAAGGCGATCGGTATCTTCGACGCCTGTTTTAATATACGCTTGCAACACCGTTCCGATGTTATCAAATGATGCCCGCAATTCCTCAATAATTCGGATGGTCTGCTCATAGTGCAAATAATCTTCCATATCAATGTTCACGATCGATCCGTGCTCTTTAGCTTTTTCAAGCAATTGTTTTATGTGGGATTTACAAAGATCCTCATCAACATCAAGTCCTAATTTTGTCAATTTTACTGACAAATAGCAATCAATCCGATGCTCATGTAAAAAGTCTAAAGCTGCCATGCTGGATTCAAAAGCTTCAATGGCTTCAGACTCTTCAAACACAAATTCACCGAGATGGTCCAACGTAATTGAACGGTTGCTGTCATTCAACTCTTGCAATCGAGCGTGGGAATCTTCTAGGGTGAGACCAGCGACAACTTTGGAGGCACCGAGCTTAAGGCCCCAACGTTTTGGCATTTTTATTGAGCAATTTGTTTTTTGATAAGTATAAGAAGAAGTCGCGGTTAAGTTTTTGCATACGTATACCCCTTTTTACTAGAGAGAGGGCTCATCGTTTGACGATGAGCCTTGTGCTCTCCAATTAGAATTGATCACAAACAGTTTTTGGCTCCATGAAATGGAGGATGTATCCTGGTCCGCCTGCTTTCGTATCCGTCCCTGACATTTTGAAACCGCCAAACGGCTGATACCCTACAATCGCAGCTGTACAGCCACGGTTGAAGTAAAGGTTACCGACGTGGAATTCTTGGCGTGCTTTCTCCAAGTGATCGCGGTTGTCAGAAATGATCGCTCCAGTTAGGCCGTAATCCGTATTGTTCGCAATGTCAATAAGTTCATCAATCGATGAGCCTTTTGAAAAGGCGACGACAGGTCCAAAAATCTCTTCTTGCATAATGCGTGCATTCGGATCTGCATCTTTAAAGATTGTCGGCTTAATGAAATATCCTTTTTCTTTGTCGCCTGTACCACCAGTGACGAGGGAAGCTTCTTGTTTTCCAATTTCGATGTAGTCCAAGATTTTATCGAACGCGGACTCTTCACAGACCGGCCCCATGTATGTGCTTGCATGTTGAGGTGCATCAACCGTGATTTCTTCAGTGAGTACTTTTACGCGCTCAATCACTTCATCATATACATCAGCATGCGCAACGACACGCGAACAAGCTGAACATTTTTGCCACTGAAACCAAATGCAGATTGTACAATCGACTCAGCAGCAATGTCTAAATTCGCTTCACGATCAACGATGATCGTGTCTTTTCCGCCCATTTCAATCGCCGTTTTCTTAAGGAAGTTTTGACCGGGTTGAATTTTAGCAGCTTTCTCAAAAATACTCGTTCCAACTTCTTTAGATCCGGTAAAGTTAATGAAGCGAGTCTTCGGATGCTCAACGAGATAATCGCCAATTTCACTTCCGCTACCTGGGATGAAGTTGACGACACCAGCAGGCATGCCTGCTTCTTCAAGTACTTCCATAAACTTGTACGTCGTAACTGGCGTCAAGCTCGCTGGTTTCAATAAAATTGTATTCCCTGCAACCATTGGTCCTACAGTCGTTCCAGCCATGATCGCGAATGGTAAGTTCCAAGGTGAAACCGTTACACCGACGCCAAGTGGCAAGTACGTGAATTGGTTATGTTCAATCGGGCGGCTGTTAATTGGCGCGCCGTCTTTGTGTTCAATCATTTGACGAGCATAATACTCTAAAAAGTCAATCGCTTCAGCCGAATCGGCATCCGCTTCTTTCCAAGGTTTACCGATTTCATAAACCATCCAAGCAGAGAATTCGTGCTTACGACGACGAGAAATTGCTGCGGCACGGAACAACACATTCGCACGTGCTTCAGGTGTCCAACGGCTCCATGTTTTAAACGCTTCTTGTGCTTTTTCCATTGCTTGTTCAGCTAGATCTTTAGAAGCTTTGGATACCGTACCGATAATTTCGCTATGGTCAGCAGGATTAATTGAAGTGATCTTTTCATTTGTCGTAATGCGCTCGCCGCCGATAATGAGTGGGTATTCTTTCCCGAGCTCACCTTTGACGTAACGAATCGCTTCCTCAATTGCAGCTTTATTTTCTTCATCTTGAAAATTCGTGAATGGTTCATGTGTGTATGGAACGACCATTGTATCACTCCTCTAATGTAATTGCGTTCGCTTATTTTTAAATGCAAGAACTGTGCCAATCTTTAAAAACGGGAGATGACGCAATTTTTTTGCGAAGTTGCACGATGAAAGCAAAAATATTTGCGATTTATCGAAAAAAATTTTGCGTTAACGGGCGTGATGTTTCGCTAGTTTGTATTGTAAGTTTTGTCGGCTCATGCCGAGTTTTGCTGCAGCTTTAGTGATGTTGTGAGCCGATTCGTCCATCGCTTTTGCAATAAACTGTTTCTCAATGAGCGCGAGCCTTTGTTGTAATGTTTCATCACCGTCGAGTTCGGATATGACTGTCGGTGCATTTGTTCGTTGGTTTTGAAAGTGAGCAGGTAAATGAGAGGGTAGAAGTTCTTGCTCACCATTTACGACATTTAATGCCCCTTCAATAACGTGTTCGAGCTCTCGGACATTCCCTGGCCAATGGTACGCAGCTAGTGCTTGTTCAGCGGCAGGTGACAATTGCTCGGTTCGAACATTAAATTGTTTGGAGAAGCGAGCAAGAAAAAAGTTCGCTAGTGTAAGGATATCGTTGGCACGCACGTGCAAAGCTGGAATAAACAAGCTTACGACGCTTAACCGGTAGTATAAATCTTTTCGGAGTCGCTCATCGGCAATCGCGTCAATCGGGTCTTCATTCATCGTACTAATGAGGCGCACGTTAATTTTTCGCTCTTTGCTTTCCCCGATTCTCATCACCTTTTGTTCTTGGATTACCCGAAGAAGCTTCGGTTGCAAATGTAAAGGTAAAGAATTAATTTCATCAAGGAGAAGCGTTCCGCCATTTGCTTGTTCAAACAAACCGGGTCGATCAATCGCGCCGGTGAACGCCCCTTTGCTCGTGCCAAATAAAATGCCTTCGATTAACCCGTCAGGAAGAGCGGCGCAGTTTTGTGCGATGAAGCGTTGGTCACTTCGGTCACTCGCACTATGAATGCTTTGAGCGAACAATTCCTTGCCCGTCCCGGTTTCTCCAATGATCAACACGTTTGATGACGTGCGGGCCGAACGTCTCGCTTGGTCAATCACGTGCACGAACGACTCGGAGTCGCCGATTAAGTCATCAAATATGTACAGTCTGGAATCTTTCTTTTGATGTTGGTCTCGGAGCATCTTCTCCATACGCGTAATATCCGTCGCGATTTCAACCGCACCGATCGTGATGGCTCCGTCTTTTAATGGGTATACGTGATTCACAGTCGTAATCTCATTCCCATGAGAATTAAAGTACGTCTGTTTTTGATTTTTTGTCCGCTCTCCATTGTTTAGCGCACGAAGGAGCCGACTTTCCTGCTCATTTTTAAATTGAAACACATCCATTAATGAGCGGCCAGAAAAGTCTGCAATCGTCATCGACTCAATATCGCGCATTTTCGCATTATAAACAATCGGCTCAGCTGCGTATTAATAATTCGGATGCCGATGTCGAGCTTTTCAAATACTTGTTCATAGAGGGAAATGTAGTTTTGCATCGAATTCTCACTCTCTTTTTTACATTCAGTATAGCAAATTTTGCACAAGTGAGTGTGGGTGCAAAATAATTTGCGTGTTTATTAAGAACTAGGATCTGTGCCATTAAGTATGTCGGCTTCTTTTCCGTGAAACTGCACCTTTTCAGCGTTGTGCACAGTTTCTTTCTCCATCTCGATCACAAAGGACACTGGATTTGCTTCCATAGAGCAATCATCACTAAAAAGACCTGTATCGAGTTCCGTTTTGAATAACAATTCTGTTTCTTGTATTTGTACTTCGGTAACGATAATTTCACACCCGGGTTCCATCATACCAATTATAATTAGAGAAGAAGTTGACCAATTAACATCAGGAATAGAAGCGGAAAATTCAAATTCATTCCATTTTTGTTCTAAAGTTTCAGAGTTATCTATTCCATATGCTAGAAGTTCCTGGTCCTCAATAGCACTTGCAGGAAGTGTCTGTTCGGTTAAGAGTACATTAGCATCATTTAATCCTTGACAAGAGACGTTCACCGACGTAAATGCAAGAATGATAAAAAGTAAAAAGTACTTCCGTTGAATAGTATCCACTTTGCACACCTCTGTTAACAATATAATTAAATCCCCCCTAGTAAAAAATATAGGGGGAATTTATTTTTCCTAGATTACTCAAAGGTACCAGACAAAACCAAATCTCCTAGTGCGTTATCAATATGAGTAAATATCAAATCAGTACTTTCATTATCGCAACCACCGCTTAGGTTGGTTCCACCAGAAACAATTCCGACAATTGTGCTGCCATCATAAACTGGTCCCCCAGAATCACCGGAATCAACCATACAACTTGTTGTGACATCGTGTTCAACTAAACGTTGCTCAGTATAGCTCTCTCCATTATAGTTAGCTGTATAGTTTACATTAGAAACAGTTCCGCAAGTTACACCTGTTGTGTTCCCTGATTTACAGAGTTCTTCACCTTCAAAGCTTGATGATTCGCTTTGTCTATTAGCTATTTGAATAGCCTGACTACTAGTGGTGTATAAAAAATCACTAGCAAGACTACTTGATATTTCTATTGCCATAGCATCAGATCTTCCGCCCATTGAAACAACTTGTCTTACATCACCGATTGTACGACCCCCTTGAGTGTAAGTGTCCCCGACGATGCCACAATGACCAGCAGAAATCAAGAAATATTCACCACTTGAATTTTGTGCACTTATATTACTTGTGCAGGCACCCCCTGCAGAGTCATTAACAATACTTAAACCAGCTTCCAGTGGATCTCGTTCTGAAGTACGTGCCTGTATTGGCATATCACCTTGCTTAAACATAACTTGACTTGGCTTAAGATTAAACATTTCTTTAATAGTTGTTTTATGACTCTCCTTAAATTCCTCTAAAGTTATTATCAATTTATTCTCGCTAATTTTTGTTCCAATACTGGATACGGTTACACCTTTTTTCTCCAATATTGGAATCTTTTGAGCTATCTCTGAGTGAAGAGTGTTTAACTCTTTTTCAGAATAATCAACAGAAGAAATTTCTATGGGCACATCTGAGAGATCTTTAAGTGTACTCAAGTTATTATAATGATTATTCTTTATGTTTATATAGATAGTATCATCTTGTAAATATATACCACCAAAATTTTCATTAGAAACATTATTCAATACTTCAGAATGTACTTTTCTTAACTCTTTTGATATATCAATTGCCTCTGGGTTCTGTTGGGCGGATGTGCTTTGATTGTTTACGAAAACCGAAATTACAACAAAGATAATAAAGCTACAAATGTTTTAATAGCAATCAACCTCCATAATATATTTTATTTACTTACAATTTTAAATTTTAAAATAAAACTACCCTCCTTTCATTATTTTCCAGTACCCATGATTAGGTATTTAAAACATTGTATTTTTAATTGTTATAATATTAACTGATTTCATGATTGCCAGCCTTCACTTCCCAAGGTTTTCACGCCACGAAAAAAGGAGTACCTCCCCAAACAGTCGAATGAGTTAAGTACCCACAAAACTCTAAAGACTGGAGGAAGACTCCCTTATGGCTATTATACGACAAGCGAGCCTGTTTGACCTGCAAGATTTATATGATTTAGAACCTCCCCATCGATTCGATGAGGTATTTTCTGCGATCAATATTGATCCGATCCTTTGGGGGGGGGTCAAAAAAATCCCGGGAGGTACGCCTTTACAGCTCAACTACCCGGCCATGATTCATGCGCTTCTCATTCGAATTCTGGAGCGAATCCCAACGATCAAAGACTTGGTTCGCCGTTTGCGCCACGACGTGAAGTTCCAACTCGATTGTGGGTTTCTCTTCTCGGATGCTGTCCCTTCTGAAGCCTCGTTTTCACGTTTGGTCACGAAAATCCAACACGCTGAGGTGCTGGCATCCGTTCAATCCGATGTGCTTGTCCAAGTATTTATGGAAGGTTCATTACCGATGACACCGTCGCCATCGACGCCACTCATCTAAAAGCACGAGACTTAGCGCCCGTAAAGGAAGAGAAATCTGAGAAAATGAAGGAATCCCCTACAAAACGGGGCCGCAAAACCAAAGCCGAGCAGGAAGCTTGGCGTCAAGAGCAGACAGAAAAAGAAGCGGCGCTTTCGCTCTACGATAAGAAAATTGAAGACCAGTTGGACGCCTCTGTTGATCTCTTACGGGCGGAGGTGCCGATGGATCCCAAGTGGGGCATTAAGAAAAACAGCGAAGGCAAGAATGTGTTTTGGTTTGGCTATAAAGGGCAATTTGCCGTCGGAGCCCAAAGCCAGTACATCCTGCAATCGTTGTTCTCTTCGGGGAACTTGAATGATGGAAAAGCCGCGATTGCTTTACTCAAAGGTGTGAAAAAGCAACTGCCAGACCTTGATGTCACGTATTATACAATGGATGCTGCTTATGATGCCCCAGCCATTTATCAACAGGTCCATCAAAATGGATCTAGCTCCGTGATCGCTTATAACAAGCGAAACGAAGCGGAGGCCCTCGGGTTTGACAAGCATTTTGCACCGACGTGCGTCCGGGTACATTCGTATCGGTATGACAGCTACGACCCTCGATATGAAACGCTCAAATATACGCGCCCAAAAGAATGTGCGACATGTCCACTTGCCAGGGATTCCTTATGTCAAAAGGTATATAAAGTGAAGATCAAGCAAAACTTACGTCGGTACAACGCTCCAGCTAGAGGGTCCAAAGCTTGGAAAACCATCTACAATCGCCGAACGGCGATTGAACGCGTCATTGGCTATCTCAAAGAGTTTTTTCAATTGAACAATATTCGGTACCGCAAAGGAAAACGAGCGAACGTGCATTTCGACCTCGTTCACCTACTCTACAATGGAGCAAAGCTCGCTTGTGATCGCCTGACGGAACGTATGAACGAACAACACGCGTAAACTTTTGAAAGCAACCATATTTACATTGATTTACCTGTTTTTTTTAAGAGAAGGACTTATGAAATTGATTCATAAAAGTTGAACGAAAGAATTTCTTCATGAACTAATGGTAGGTCAACCGGTAAAACCTAAAGTTCAACGACTTTGAGATCGATCTTAATCGTTTACAATACACGTAGCAATTATGGGTATATACTGTTATTAACCTCCAAAGTATATGAACCGAGTTGAATGCCAATATTGAGCAACCCCAATTAAGTAATGTCGTCGATTCAGTACCGTTGATTTGAGCGAAAGGCAGTGATGCCTGTAGGAGTTGGAAAGAGACGAGACCCGGAAATCGTCAGAACAAGGAGGCTCGGCTTGTCCTCCGCGGTCAAGTAGTCACAGCGAACACAAGTGAGGTGCTGCACTTATAGTCTGGAGTACATAGAAAATACGGTGGCAGATGTTTCGCCATCCATGTTGCCCTTGTGTTCTGGAGTACAAGCATCCATTTGCAGTGGAAAGCAACAACAAACTTCGCAATTAGGAAAATCTTAAGTTTATTCTATATTGCTACCTTGATAGTCCATAGAGAACTTCGACCCGTTTTCCGACGGACTTAGCACCGACACGCCACATTAGGGAAATCAAACGTTCACCCTATCTACGTAAACAAATCGAGTGATGACGACTAAAAGGCCTCTTAATCATTCATTTTGTTATCCAATTACCTCATGAATCATCTTCTAAACGTGACATTTTTGATCAATCAACCCCCTTCAAGCGTCGCTGCCCTTGACATGAGGGGGAATTCGTTAAAAATAGGAACATATATGAGAACATGTCGACGGAACAAGTAAATTCATTATCTTTTCACAGAGATCCTTTCCACGGCTGAAAGAAGGGGATGGGTAATGGATTGAAAGCTACTCCTGAGTGCAAGTAAACCTTGCCGCCTTGCAGCGTTAAAAGCATTCGAGTGAAGCGTTGTTTGACGTTTAATGAGGGTGGTACCGCGAGAATATGTCTCGTCCTTGGTGGGATGGGGCTTTTTTGTGTTTAAAAATTGATTGGGGGTTTGAGTTATGAAGACGTTAACTTCTGCTGAAGTGCGCCAAATGTTTATTGATTTCTTTAAGGAGAATGGGCACGATGTTGAACCGAGTGCTTCGCTCGTTCCACACGAAGATCCTTCTTTGTTATGGATTAATAGTGGTGTAGCCACACTAAAAAAATACTTTGATGGTCGAGTCGTTCCGGAGAATCCTAGAATTGTGAATGCGCAAAAGGCCATTCGGACGAACGACATCGAAAACGTCGGAAAGACGGCGCGTCACCATACGTTTTTTGAGATGCTCGGCAATTTCTCCATCGGTGATTACTTTAAAGAAGAAGCGATTGAGTTGGCTTGGGAATTTCTCACGAGTGACCGCTGGGTCGATTTTGATGCGGAGAAACTTAGTGTGACAGTACACCCTGAAGACCAAGAGGCGTATGGCTATTGGAAAAACAATATCGGCCTACCTGTCGAGCGGATCATTCGGCTGGAAGAGAACTTTTGGGACATCGGTGAAGGGCCAAGTGGGCCGAACTCAGAAATCTTTTATGACCGAGGCGAAGCGTATGGCAATGATGAGACGGACCCAGAATTGTATCCAGGTGGGGAGAATGAACGTTATTTAGAAATTTGGAACCTTGTATTCTCCCAGTTTAACCATAATCCGGATGATACGTACACGCCGCTACCGAATCAAAACATTGATACAGGGATGGGCTTAGAACGTGTCGTGTCGGTCATTCAAGATACAAAAACGAACTTTGAAACTGATTTGTTCATGCCAATTATTCAAGAAACGGAGAAACTGTCAGGGAAAAAGTATGGAAACAACGACACCGATGATACAGCGTTTAAAGTGATTGCTGACCATGCGAGAACGGTTTCGTTTGCGGTCGGTGACCGGGCACTCCCGTCGAATGAAGGCAGAGGATATGTACTGCGCAGGTTGCTAAGAAGAGCGGTTCGATATGCGCAAACCCTCGGTTTGGACGAACCCTTTATGTACAAACTCGTCCCCGTCATTGGTGATGTCATGAAGGCGTACTACCCTGAAGTGGAAGAAAACACGCCGTTTATTCAAAAGGTTATTCAAAGTGAAGAAGAGCGTTTCCATGAAACCCTTTCGGATGGATTGAACATGTTAAATCAAGTCATTCAGACAGCTAAGAACGAGGGCAAAGCACAAGTTGACGGAGCTGATGTGTTTAAACTGTATGATACGTATGGTTTTCCAGTTGATTTAACAGAAGAATACGTAGTGGATGCGGGTCTGACTGTTGATACTCTCGGTTTCGAGACAGAGATGGAGGCACAAAGATCAAGGGCGAGAGCTGCACGTAAAGAAGATGCTCCATGCAAAGTCAAAATGAGACGCTGCGTACGTTAGACGTAGAGAGCACGTTTGTTGGCTATGATCAGTATGCAGCAAATACGACGGTTCGAGCGATTGTCCTCGGTCAAAATCATGTTGAACATGTTCAAGAAGGAGACACCGCAGTTGTCATTTTAGAAGAGACGCCGTTTTATGCTGAAAGCGGTGGACAAGTGGCAGACGCAGGAACGATTGCAGCTGAAGGTTTACAAGCTGAAGTGACAGGGGTAACACGGGCGCCGAACGGTCAACCTTTACATGAAGTGAACATCATTCGGGGTACACTTACTGTTGGACAGCCTGTTCTTGCACAAATTAATGAACAGCGCGAAAAGCGACGGAGAAAAACCACTCTGCGACTCACTTGTTACATCAAGCACTTAAAGATGTGCTCGGCGATCATGTAAATCAGGCAGGTTCTTACGTAGGTCCGGATCGTTTGCGGTTTGACTTCTCTCATTTCGGGCAAGTAACAGAGGAAGAGATGAAGCAGATTGAACAGGTGGTGAACGAGCGCATCGCCGCCAATTATCGGGTTATGACTGAGGAAACAACGGTCGAAGAGGCAAAAGCAAAAGGGGCGATGGCGCTTTTCGGTGAGAAGTACGGCAGTGTCGTTCGGGTTGTACACATTGGTGAATACAGCATTGAACTTTGTGGTGGATGTCATGTTCGTAGTTCAGGTGAAGTCGGAACGTTTAAGCTCGTCTCTGAAGGCGGTATTGGAGCAGGGGTTCGAAGAATTGAAGCAGTGACTGGAACCGGTGCATACAAGTATACGGTTGACCGGTTAGAATTGCTTGATCGGACCCAACAACTTCTCAAAGTAAAAACGAACGAAGATGTACCTAGACGCGTGACACAATTGCTAGAAGAACTGAAAGAGAAGGATCGAGAAATTGAATCCATGTCTGCGAAATTGGGCAACATGGATGCCAAGAAGCTTTTGGATGAAAAGAAAGAAATTAACGGCGTGCACGTCGTTGCTGGGGTGGTTCCTGAGCGTGACATGGATGGGCTTCGTCAAATTGCTGATGAGTTGAAACAACAGCTTACAGAAGGTATCGTTGTGCTTGGAACGAGTAAAGACGGGAAAGTAAACCTCGTTACGACGGTCAGCAAGGAGCTAATTGCCAGAGGCTACAAAGCCGGAGACATCGTCAAACAAGCGGCAGCTATTTGTGGCGGTGGCGGCGGCGGTCGCCCGGACATGGCACAAGCTGGAGGGAAACGTCCAGAGAAGCTACAAGAAGCAATTGAGGCGGTTCCTGAGATTGTTCGCTCCATTTCATAAATAGAAAAAATCATGTACAATGTAGAAAACGATCAATACGCTCAAAGCATTGCGTTGAAATCGAGAAATGAGGTGGCCCTCCATGAGCTCTAAAGACAATACAGTTAAGTTTAACGTTCAGGATGATTCAGCGAAGGTTGATGTACAGGAGCTACTCAACACAGTCTACAACGCATTGGATGAAAAAGGGTACAACCCGATTAATCAAATCGTCGGGTATCTTCTTTCAGGTGATCCGGCATACATCCCGAGGCATAACGATGCTCGTACACTCATTCGGCGCTTGGAGAGAGACGAGCTGATTGAAGAGCTCGTTCGACACTACTTGAAGGACAACCCTTCCTCTTAATGAGAACGCTAGGACTAGACATTGGAGATCACCGGATTGGTGTAGCGGTTAGCGATCTTTTTGGCTGGACCGCGCAAGGCTTACAAACGATCCACGTGAAAGGCAAAGACGACACGATGGAAGAGTTACGATCATTGATCGTTGAACAAGAAGTGTCTAAAGTCGTCATTGGTTTGCCGAAGAATATGGACGGTTCAATAGGGCCTAGAGCTGAGAAATGTCAAGAATTTGGCCGGGAGTTGGCCGAACGAGTCGAAGTGGTCGTTGAATTTTGGGATGAACGACTAACAACGAAATCTGCCGAGCGAACGTTAATTGAAGCAGACATGAGCCGGCAAAAACGAAAAAAGGTTGTCGACAAAATTGCTGCAGTGTTAATATTACAAGGGTATTTAGACCATACTGCACAAAGGCAATAAATTATAGAGGTGAATGAGATGTTAGAAGATAATGAGCGAATTGTAATTCCTGATCCAGATGGTGAAGGAGAACATGTATTTGAAGTGATGTTTACGTTTGAAATCGACGATACAGAGAAGACGTACGTTGTTGTTACCCCAGTCGTTGATGATGAAGAGGAAGAAGAAGATGAAGAAGTAGAGATCTTTGCTTTCCAATATGAAGAAAGCGCGGATGACCCTGAAGGCTACACATTGCATCAAATCGAATCGGACGAAGAGTGGGAAGTTGTCGAAGAAACCATCGCAACTCTCTTGGAAGAAGATGAGACACTACTCGTTGACGATAAAAACGATCTGCAGTAGTATGGGATGAGATCTTCCGGTCCGATATATTGGGCCGGATTTCTTTTCGCTTTAGGACTTATGGACAATGAGGAGGGGAACCCTCTTGGCGGAAGAACGAAATGAAAAAGTAACGGATCCGTTGGCAAAGCGGGCTGAGACTTCAAGAAAGGTCCGTAAAATTGTACTTATTACATTAGGGGCGATGGTGTTGCTCATAGGTGGTGCAGTTTTATATGGATATTTTTACATTCAATCAGCGGTTTCACCGGTGGATGCTTCCAGTGAAGAAGTCGTTGAAGTCGAAATCCCAATTGGTTCAACAGCGACGGGCATTGGGGAAATTTTGGAAGATGAAGGCTTATACAAAATGCAACAATCTTTCGATATTATGCCCGATATCAGAACTTCACTGGTTTTCAAGCTGGCAACTATGAGTTATCCAAGTCTATGGATATGGACGACATGATGCATGCCTTGCAAGACGGTGTATATATGGAAGAGTATGCCCACACATTTATTATTCCAGAAGGGCATCAACTTGAACAAATTGCCGTTCGCATTGCAGATGAAACGGACTACGATGAAGAAGACATTATGGACGTGCTCACAGATGATGAGTGGATGGAAGACTTGTATGAAGAGTATTCTTTTCTCGAAGACGATATTTTTGACAGTGATGTTCGCTACGCTCTTGAAGGGTATCTCTTCCCCGCAGCTTATGATTTTCTAGAAGAAGATACGCCAATTGAAGAAATGATTGAAAGCATGTTGCAACGAATGGCACAAGTATATGAATCTGTTCAAACGGATATTGTTGAAGAGAACGGTGATTTCGGGCCTGCAGAAGAGTTGAATGTACATGAAGTATTGACGCTCGCTTCCATTATTGAAAGAGAAGCCGCAACAGCTGAAGATCGCCGGTTAATTTCAGGCGTACTCCACAATCGTTTAGAAGAAGGCATGCGTTTGGAAGTCGACCCAACGGTAGCTTATGCCATTGGTGAACATCGGTATATGACGAGTTTTGATGATTTAGAAACGGAAGACCCGTATAATACGTATCGATACGGTGGCTTACCGCCAGGACCGATTGCAAGCCCAGGCGAAGATTCCATTCGTTCTGTATTCGCTCCAGAAGAGAGTGAATACCTATTCTTCTATGCTCGCTTCGGTGGTGAAGTGATTTACTCGAATACGTATGAAGACATAACGAAGTGCATCAACAATACCGTGATGAGTGGATTGAGGGTCAAGCAGAAGAGGATGAAGAAGACTCGTGAGTGCAGACCGAATCCAATATGTTAACCAGTTAAATAAATCGGTTGAACGACATGTTCCGACGATTACAGAGATGGAAGAGTATGCGAAGGAACATCACGTGCCTATACTTGATCAAGGGAGTACAAGCTTCTTAACGCAGATGATTCAACTTTCAGGTGCGAAGAGAATCCTTGAGGTGGGCACAGCGATTGGCTATTCTTCTTTACAAATGGCGAACGTTCATCAAGACATCGAGGTCGTCACCATAGAACGAGACAGTGAGCGTGCTCGTATGGCAAGAAATTTTCACTCACAGTGCGGAATGGACCGCCAAATCTCAATTTTAGAAGGAGATGCTTTTGAGTTCGAAGAGACACTCCAATCGAGCGAACCATTCGACTTTTTATTTATCGATGCATCTAAAGGGCATAATCGAGCGTTTGTAAATGCATTTTCTCCACGCTTAAAAAGTGGTGGAGTAATGGTTGTCGACAATGTATTGTTTCGTGACTATGTGACGGGTGACCTAGACATTCCGAAACGGTTTCGACAAATGGTAAAAAAATTACAAGCGTTTAATGACTGGCTAAGTAATCACCCGCAGTTCTCGACAACGTATTACACAATTGGAGATGGAATGGCAGTTTCGATCAAGCGGTCCATGACAAATGATGCCGAGAAATTATGATAGAAAATATTTGTAATTTGATGGTTACATGCGTATGATAAAAGCAGATTAGCATACGTGTAGATATGATTGTTATAAGAAGGAAAGTGCGAAAGCAATTCGTACTTTTCTTCTTACCAGTTAGAGGAGTGATTAGAAAATGGCAGAGGATAAAAAGTATTACATGACTGAAGAAGGCTTACAAAAGCTGGAAGAAGAACTGGAGTACCTAAAAACGACGAGAAGACAAGAAGTCGTTGAACGAATTAAAACCGCTCGTGACTTTGGGGATCTCTCCGAGAACTCTGAATATGATACAGCGAAAGACGACCAAGCATTTGTTGAAGGTCGAATTAGCCAGATCGAAAATATGATCCGCAATTCTGTAATCATTGAAGACGATGGAAACAATGATGAGGTTTCACTTGGAAAGTCTGTTACGTTCAAAGAATTACCTGACGGTGAAGATGAAGTTTACACGATTGTCGGAAGTGCAGAGTCGGACCCGCTTGAAGGAAAGATCTCCAATGACTCCCCGATGGCACAAAGTCTTCTAGGTAGAAAGGTTGGAGACCGAGCGAGCGTTTCAACGCCTGGTGGGGATATGGAAGTAGAAATTATCCGCATTCAATAGGGAAGAGTAAAATTCCGACAAAATAACCTTTCATCCGATCAGTAAATCCTTTAATATAAAGGGTACAAGTATAGTCTTGTATAATGAATGGATGATAATAGGTGATAACATATGGATGAAAACCAGCAGTATCAACGTGAAAGTCGTGCTCATATGCGCAAGAAACGAACCATTAATCGCATGCTCAACGTATCCATTGGCGTCGTCGTTTTGCTGATCGGTTTTTTCATGTTTACCCTGCTGTTCTCTGAATCGGAAGAAGTAGCCGACGATGAGGTTGATGAAGAAATTGATAATGAAACGGATATCGAAGAAGACGAAGATCCGCTTGATATTACAGAGCCAGAAAACGACGAAGAAGAAATTACCGAACCGATTGAAGAGGATGCCATTGAAGAAGATGATGAGGACGATGATTCAGAGGAATCCGATTCATCCCTTACACCTCCTGAAGACGGTGATTTTCAGCCGATTGGTACAGAGCAAGAATCACTAGATTTTACATTTACTGACGGTACTCAAAACCGTGCAGAAATGATGCAAGCGATGGAGTATGCAACAGGAATCCCTGAGGAAGATTGGGATTATCTTGAGCGTATCGAAAATAATGGTGGGCATGGATTGGCACGAGGCACGATGTATTATGAAGGAAGCCCGTATCGCGTTGAGATGGAATGGGTTGAAGATGAAGGTTGGCTCGTCACAAATGTAGAATAAGAAGTAACGGATTGCCTGTCGTTGTACGAACAACTTCAGGCTATTGTTACGTAAAGTGCTAAGTAGGGAAGGAATGGGTGTTGTGAAGATTGGCATTATCGGGGCAATGGAAGAAGAAGTTCGAACGATAGCAGCAAACTTGAGTAACCGAAAGGAAAAAGAGATTGCAGGTTGTTATTTCTATGAAGGGCTTCTGTACGACAATGAAATCATACTTATGAAATCAGGAATTGGCAAAGTAAACGCTGCAATCGGAACGACGCTCATGATTGAACTTTACAAACCTGATGTAGTCGTCAATAGCGGCGTTGCAGGAGGGCTTGATCGGACGATGAGTGTGGGTGACATCGTTATATCGACGGAAGTCCGCTATAACGACGTGGATGCAACAGTGTTTGGCTATGAATTTGGGCAAGTGCCGGCAATGCCTGCGGCGTACGTTGCAGATAACAACCTCCAAGAAGCAGTGAGCGGCGCTGCTAAGAAAAATAACATATCGATCGAACCGGGCCTCGTATTATCTGGAGATTCATTTATGAGCGATGAAACAAGAATTGATGAGCTTAAAGGGGTATTTCCAGAAGCATTGTGTACGGAAATGGAAGCCGGAGCGATCGCGCAAGTCGCGTACCGATTTGATTGTCCATTCTTAATCATTCGCGCATTAAGCGATATTGCCGGACAAGAAGCGTTACAGTCGTATGAATCATTTCTAAACACAGCTTCGAAAATCTCGGCAGACCTCGTTCAGACGATGGTTATGGACATGAAATAATTCCCTGCTCCCGCGCCTCTGTTTACATGCTAGAATGATAGCGATGGTACGGAGGAGGTTGAGGTGGGGAATATGGAATCAAAACATACGAAAGACATCCGTATAAAAACGACAGATTATCAACGGTTTGCAGCGGTCTTTTTGCTCGTTTCATTGTTTTTATCAGTCGGCTTTTTACTCCCTGAATCTTCAAAAGGGATGCGTTCTATAGATGGTTTATTGTTATGGACAGCAACGCTTTTTGGTGCGTTATATTGCATGACTTGTAGCTTAAAATGGCAAAACAAAGACGAGTGAACTTTTGTTCACTCGTCTTTTTCGTTAAGTACTTCGAGAAAATGTTCAAGGATTCTCGCAGTGAGTCCCAAATGTGCCGCCCCTCATGTTCATAGAACAGTTCAGGTAATTTTGCTGTTCGAAATGGGTAGTTACGCCCGCCAGCAATCCGTTCATAAGGAAAGTCTTCTGGAGGTTCTGGACGTAAAGGTATTGGAATTCGCTCCGGGGTTTGCTTTAACAAATCAGCAATCGGAACCGTAAAAAGTTCCTCCACTTCATCATTTGGTGCGAGTGGTGTTGGATCAATTAAAAATACATGAGGGTACACGACAATCCCGTAAGGTCAACCAACGGTCGAGACTCGAGATATGTGCTGCTTTGGAACGAGGGATGCCCGTCTCTTCACTTAGTTCTCGTGCAGCGGCCTCTACTGAAGTGAGGTCTTCTGTTTCGATTTTTCCCCCGGGAAAACAAATATCACCAGGTTGTCGTCGCATTTTGCTGCTTCGCACTTGAAACAACAGCACTGGTTCGTCGTTTTCGTACATTATCGGTAAGGCTACCGCAAACTGTACGGCTTCTTTTTCTCCTATAACTCCTGGTTGACGGTATTTTAATTTGCGAAAAAAAGAGTCTCTCATCGCTGTGCTCCCCCTATGAAGTCACCCGTGTTCAATCACTTTAGACTGAACCGGAATATACGACTCAAACCAATTGACGATTTCTTTGAGACGCTTTTTACGAAGCGCTGGAGGCCCGCTCCGGCTTAATTCGTGATTGGCATTAGGAAAGCGAACGAATTCGGTTTCTTTGCCAAGGTGTTTTAGTGTTTGGAACCATTGCTCGCCTTGTTCGATCGGACAACGTAAATCTTGTTCACCATGAAGGATAAGCAGAGGCGTCTCTACATCTTTTGCATATTTTAATGGAGAATGGTTCCATAGCTTTTCCGGGTCTTCTAGCAAATGAGCCCGATCTCCCATTTTGTAAAGAAATAGCCGATATCGCTTACCCCATAAAAACTAAGCCAATTGGAAATGGAACGTTGGGTAACAGCAGCTTTGAATCGATTGGTGTGTGAAACCATCCAGTTCGTCATAAACCCGCCATAGCTACCACCTGTCACACCTATATTGTCGACGTCAATCCAACCATAAGCATCAACTGTTTGATCAACTGCGCTTAACAAGTCTGTATAATCGTTGCCACCATAATCCCCGCGCACAGCATCTACAAACGTTTGTCCGTACCCGTAGCTTCCCCGTGGATTTGTATACAATACCGCATAACCTTTTCCAGCTAACACTTGCAGCTCATGAAAAAATGCATACCCATACATCGCATGAGGCCCGCCATGTACTTCTAATATGAGTGGGTACGATTGATCTTCTTGGAATCCAAACGGCTTTAATAGCCAACCTTCAATCGTCCAACCGTCATCTGCAGTAAATGAATGAGTGATTGGCTGGCTGAGCTCGACTTCATCTAAAATCGAGGCATTTAAATGTGTAAGCGGATGAGCTTTGTCACTTGTCTTTAGTAAAAATAAATTGCTCGGGTCTGTCGGCTGGCTAATGCCCACAATAAACGTATCGCTCGTGCGGTGATAGCTATACTCAAATACGTGCGCATTTTCTTCGTAGAGAACCGTTAACTCGCCATCCAACGACAATGAGAACAATCCCGTTTTTCCATAACGGCTAGCGGTCGTTATAACGTTTTGGTTGTCTTTCCATACATAGCCTGGGTTGCCCGCACTTGAATTCCAGTCGCTAATCATACTGTCTGGAAACTGCATGTCATATGCTTTTGTAATAACGTTTGTGCCTTGAGATGTTTTGATATAGATCTCTGTTTGTGTAGAGCCAGCAAATCCCTTTTGATGACCCGCATAGCTAAATAATGAACCGTCTGGTGACCAGCTAGGTAATGAATAGAGGCCATCCCCACTCGTCGCCTGTTCCAAAGATTTGTCGGCAAGATTCATAATAAATATGTCAGAAAGCTGTTCACCGTCTCCGTGCTTATTCATGGCGAAGCTCACTTTTGTGCCGTCAGGGTGCCATGCAGGTGCTAAAGCGTCTTGGGAGCCTTCTGTAAGCCGTGTAATCTCTCTTGTATCAATTGTATAGAGCAACAGCTGTGAAACCGTCTCATCGTGCCAACCACGACTGTCTGATTTATGCTTAAGACGTGTGATTCTGAGTGGTTCTTTTTGTTTTCGTTCTCGTTCTTCTTTCTTCGCTTCAGAAGAAAGTTCGCCTTCGTTGTACACATGAGTATCTGGAAGCACATGAGCGGAGAAAAGTAACGTTTTGCCATCCGGTGACCAATGGGGAGTCCCTGCTCCGTATTTCAAAAAAGTTAGCTGTTGCGGTTCTCCGCCGGTCGTAGGAATCATCCATAACTGGTTCGTTCCGCTTCGATTGGATAGAAATACGAGTTGCTTACCATCAGGAGAGAAACGGGGGGTGTGGTCTAAAACATCGCCGAACGTCCATTGCTGATGCTCGTGTTCAACCACTGAGCTAGCATATAGATGACTGTTGTAACTGTCCGCGTCATTAATGCTCGTTTTTATGTACACATAATCATTACCATCTGGGTGAAACTGTACGTCAGACACGCGTTCTAAGTTGCTCATATCTTCAATTGTCATTGCTCGTTTATTCATGCGAGTGCCTCCCTTAAAGAAAATATAAAAAATTTCAATTAGTATCATTTTAAGTGATTTCACTCGTGTTGACAATCCAGATGAACTGGCGGGCGTGCCGATGCGTTAGGGGAGATCAAAACCAGCCGAACAATAAGAACCGAAATTTCTCCTCGACCGGAGTCACCGATAATACTTATAGACTTTAAAAAGATGGACAGGAGCATATTTCATAACTTCATGATTTGAATACCTATACCGCTCTTGATATCGGACATATTATTAAAAGAAACCAAAAATAAGGAGGATTTAGAATGGGTTATTGTAAAAAATACAACAAAGGTTTTGGAGAGGAAAGTAAGTTCGACGATAATGATGTGGCAAGTGTGTGGGTGAATAGTGATAACAAAAACCGTAACGATAATGAGAACATCTTAAAAGATAAAAACTACAATTACAACAATAACGATAACAAAGCTTATGTGCAGAACAGTGGAAACTCTTACGTTGATGTTCATGTAGATTCAGAAGCTTTTGCTAGAGCGAGAGCTCGTCAAAACAGAGAAGAGTTTTAATTTAATTAAGAGAGGATGCTGTTTAATTATAGCATCCCTTCTATATTGGAGGGTTTATTGAGTGTATAGACGTGAGGATGTAATACCGAGCCGGCAGAAATTTGATACACAATCAATCATTTCAAAAAGCGGTAATTCAGATGTCGATGTGACAGTTAATGTTGAAACAACTGCGTTAGCTTATGCATTAGCGTGTTTTTACTATGCCGATGGTAGTCTTGATAGGGAGCAATATACTAAAATGTTGGAAGAGTTAGATTATCAATTTGGTAAAAGAGGTATGGGTACATCTGAAAAAAACTATGAACCAAAAAGAAGAAATTGGTTATTTTAATTATAAAGGAAAATCATTTATATAATTGCTCATCACAGATGGGCATTTTTTAATTAGAATAAAGTTGCGATTCTCGCCATAGAGTACAAATAATATTTTTAATAGTGTTAGTCGCATAAAAGTAGACAACAAAGATTTACGGCAGCTTTTTCTAGTCATCAATCATTTCTATAGTTGCGTTGGAATCATCAGGTGTTTTCGCTATGCCGTGCAATGGGTGATTAATAGCATTCTCCAATCTAAAAGTGCGTAGTCTTCAGTTTCTAAATTGAGTCTGCAATTTCTATTGACAGGACAAATGCTTACGTATACCTTGCCAAAAGTGAAGAGGGCATTAACAAATAACCGACCATTGTTTTACCTTGAATTTCAACATTGTTCAGCTCTGTTGTATATGCCGTAAGTTAATTTTGTTGCTAAGAGTAGAGATGAAAACTCTTCAGCTATATAGAATAAACTGAACATTTTCCTAATTGCACAGTTTGTTGTTGCTTTCCACTGCAGGCGGATGCTTGCACTCCGGACTATAAGTGCAACATCGGTGGCCAAAGTACGCCCACCGTGTTTTCTTTACACTCCAGAGCACAAGGGCAACATCCCTCGAAATCAATTAAACACTATACATACATTTCAAGTGCATCAATCTATAAGGATTTTTCAAAAGTTGGTCTCATTGAGGGGGACGAAACAAAGACTGTATATAGTGATAAAATAGCTGAGTTAACAAAAGGAACAGCAGGACCTGTCTATGGTCCTCACTACGGAGAATTAAAGGTAGCAGGGTAGCTGGAAGCTGAGAAAAATCTACCGTACCGTACACTAGTAGTACGTTCTGGACAAGTGGTAGGTCCACATGACTATAGTGGCCGATTGCCATATTGGGTTCACAGAATGAAACAAGGTGGGGATGTTATCGCACCAGGTGATCGTAAACGCCAAGTCCAAATTATTGATGTTAGGGATTTAGCAAGTTGGGTCGTAAATAGAGTAGAAGAAAGAGTTACAGGTATATATAATGTTACTGGACCATCATACAAATTGACAATGGAAGAACTACTGAATACATGTAAAGACGTTTGTAACCCGAATACAAAACTAATATGGATAGAAGAAGAGTTTTTGTTGAACAATCAAATAAAGCCTTGGGATGAATTACCTTTATGGCTCCCAGAAGCATTAAACGGTGCTGCTTCAGTAAACAACGAAAAGGCTTTAAACGAGGGACTGTCATTTTTACCGTTGAGACAAACAATAGAAGATGTGAACAGTTGGTTAGATTATAAAGGTAATAGCAATACATCGGACTTCGCTACAGTACTTTCTAAGGAAAAAGAATCTAAAATTATAGACGCATGGAAACAACTGTCGCGTTAGTGTAACAAGTGTAAGTAAACCACATTATACAAAGGTTCACTGGCTCCTTTTAATACGTATTCTTCATATTGACGACTTCCGCAAACTTCAAATAATGAATGTCTGATTGATTACAAACAATGCGGAATCATCATTATCGGCAGCCATGCAAAGAACTAGGCCACCCTTCAGCGAATTTTTCTACGCTGAGCGTATGAGATCAATGTACCTTGCCCCCTTTGCCGTATTGTAGGTAGGAAAATGCTTATTTAACGTATAGAGCCAGGAGCTCAAAACCAGCCGAAAAACAAGAACCGAAATTTCTCCTCGTCCGGAGTCACCGACCAGGCCATTGCCTGCATAAGATGGATGGAGGTGATCTTGGGAGGGATTCGGTATGTCGGGTATACTCGCAGGGATGTGTTTGTATTTAAAGAGATGATGTTGTTTGTTTCATACGTAAAGAACCACGCGTTCCCACAACCACTTTCGAAAGAAGAGGAAAAAGAATGCTTGGAAAAAATGAAGGAAGGCGACGAAAACGCAAGGAACTTACTCATTGAACATAACTTACGGCTCGTCGCACATATCGTCAAGAAATTCGAAAGTACGAAAGAAGACACAGAAGACCTCATCTCCATCGGAACGATCGGACTCATTAAAGGGATCGAAAGCTACTCGCCAAACAAAGGTACGAAGCTCGCAACGTATGCGGCACGGTGTATTGAGAATGAGATCCTTATGCATTTACGTTCACTAAAGAAAGTGCGTAAAGACGTTTCCATTAACGAACCGATTGGTGCAGACAAAGAAGGAAATGAGCTCAGTCTCATGGAAATTCTCCAAGATGACGCACCAGACATCGTCGATGCGTTGCAACTGAAGATGGAGAAAAAACAAATATACGAGTGCATTCACGTTCTATCCGAAAGGGAAAAAGAAGTCGTCGTCGGTCGTTTCGGTCTTGGTGAAGACGAGGAGCGCACTCAGCGCGAAATCGCAAAGGATTTAGGCATCTCAAGGAGCTACGTGTCTCGAATCGAAAAACGAGCTTTATTAAAGCTCTTCCAGGCGTTTTATAAACAGCAAAAAGGTGAATTGTAGAAGAAAAGTTTCGTACTCTTGATCTTAACTGGTCGTCAACGAATTTAAATTAGCTAACCCTCAACCTCGTCGTATAGGTAGGTTGAGGGTTTTCACTGTGGGGATTTTTTATATTAGTGAGAAGGTATGACCGGGCAGACCGACGAAAAATCGCATGTTTTTATAACAACATTCGGTTTAAACATCACAACTTCACGTTGCTGGGTGAAGGGTTTACGCACGTACACAGATGGGTGAATTGGAATCTTGTGGTCTATATAGAATGAACTCAACACTCTCCTAATTGCGCAGTTTGTTGTTGCTTTCCACTGCAGACGGATGCTTGCACTCCGGAGCATAAGTGCAACATCGGTGGTCAAAGTACGCCCACCGTGTTTTCTTTACAGTCCAGACTATAAGTGCAACATCAGCGGCCAGAATACGCCCGCTGTGTTTTCTTTATACTCCAGAGCATAAGGGCAACATCGGTGGTCAAAAGACGCCCACCGTGTTTTCTTTACACTCCAGAGCATAAGTGCAACATCGGTGGCCGAAGGACAGCCACCGTGTTATATTGACACTCCAGAGTATAAGTGCGACATCACCTCACCCTGCGCTGCCGCTTGTGTTCGCTGTGTCTACTTGACCGCGGAGGACCGGACGAGCCTCCTCGGTCTAAATAGAAAATACCACGTAGAGCTTGCTATGATGGGATTTTCTTATGTGGGGCGCCATTTTCTACTGAAATCCCCACATTGAATGGTTTTATACCCACATAGACGGTTCTATGATGGAATTTTTAACGATTGCAACCCACAATGTTGTTGAAATCCCCACAAAGATTGGTCCCGATGTGTCGTGTTAACGAGTAACTTAAAAAATGAGACGTAATTTTTTCAGCACCCTCCTAACGACCTGCGGGGTCTCGTCTCGACCCAACTTCTACAAGCGTCGCCGCCTTTTGTTCAAAGCAACGGTATTGAATTGGCGACATTGCTGAACTGAGGTTGCTCTATATTGGCATTCAACTCGATTCAAGCACTTTGGAGGTCAATAGCAGTAGATACCCATCCTTGCTACGTCTATTTTAAACGATTAAGATCGATCTCAAAGTCGATGAACTTTAGGCTTTAACGGGTGGTCTACCCTTCGTTTGTGAAGAAATTCTTTCGTTCAACTTATATAGATCATGTCCGAAACGATCTAATGGAAAGGACGAAAGAATTTCATTGGATGCCAGGCCTTAGAGAATCTATCGTTATTTTGTGTGATTTGACTGTTATGGCAAAGAGTGTCTTCATACCTCGTTGGCGTAGTTAAATTACTCCAATTGTGCTATGCCGAGTCGGGCAGGGAGCGTGGTTCAGATTGTGCGCGCTAGTTTACACTTTTTGCGATCAAGTTTGCTCTTTTTAGCGATTTTAGCGCTCATTTCGTAAAACTTGCGCGCAGTTTGTTCCAACTAGAGCGCAGATTGGACTAAATCGAACACCTCACGACCTGTCGGTCCCAGCGAGGCCGAACTGAAATCGGTCTTGGTTCGCGCGACTCGCGCCGACGGAAGTTTTGCGCTTGCAACTCGGGGTGCGGGGGCTGGGCGTGCGACTCATTGAAAATCGCTTTGGAACTAGATTGTTGATCGATTTCTTTAAAGGCTGAATCTGATTCCATAAATGGGCGTTAGGAACTAGATGTCGATCGATTGGAATCAGAACGAGGCAAAACGATCACTTATGAGTGAATCTGATTCCAATCAAAAATCTTT
>NZ_BAWZ01000045.1:0-35040 GCF_000698105.1 Geomicrobium sp. JCM 19037
ATGTGGGAATGTAAAGCCGAAACGGGTAGGTATCGGCATCGGAGTATCGGAATATGGGAACGTGAGGCCGAAGTGGGGTTTGTAGCGGCGTTCGAGTACCAAAATATGGAAGTGTAATGCCGAAACGAGCTTCATAACGGCATCGGAGTACCAAAATATGGGAACGTAAAGCCGAACCGGGGTTGGTAATGGCAATGGAGTACCAGAATATGGGAGCGTAAGGTCGAAACGAAGTTCATGGCGGTATCTAAATACCAGAATGTGGAAAAATACCGATACGAGAAAGACCTCCTTGGTAACATCCTAATGCCTGTCCAGTCCGCCTCTATGTGACTTTTATTCAGAGTACCTTTATATATGCAGTAGGGAAATAGCCGAAACCTTTAGTATATACAACAATCGCCACCTCCGGTGACGAAGCAAAACCGACCAGTCATGTCAATACCCGTGCGAGTCCCTCAATCTTGGTTAATATTACAATGAAGGGTGATTGTTTAGTGAGAGGACCCGAATATTTATCGAGGTTGTTCTATGCTTCTGCAGTAGTTAAAAAACGATAAGTCATACAATTATAATTTTTAAGAATATATGATATTATAAAAGTGGGATTTAATGCTTATGTGGAATAGAGTCGTAATACATTGATTAATGAGGGGCATGGTATCAACTCCAACATCAGAGTAAATCTATATCTATTGAGGTGGGGTGATTCTACATGTACAAACTAGTGAGCGCTTCTATACTCGCACTCGTTGCAGCATTTGTATATTTAGGGACGTATTTAATTGGATTCGTACAAATTGGGCTTTCACAAGGTAGCCCTATGGGTGTTGAGCGGTCAATTGAAATAACAAACGACCATTTTGGGTATTTGTTCACGACCGGAATTGTGATCGGGATTATAGCTCTACTTCTTTTCCTATGGGCATCGTCGATGAAGTCTTGAGTATTCGGTCTAAATAGCGATATGAGTTGGACAAAAGAAAATTACAGAACGCGATTATCTCGATCGCTCTTTCACGGGTAAACGCCTAGCAAGTGTATGCCTAAGCTCGTTTTGTTTCACTTCGACAGTCTCAGTGCTGATCGTTGATCGGCACTGAGATGGTAGCGAGTATAAAGACATGAACGTTGATCATAACTTGGCGCAAGCACCGTTACGATCTCTGCCTCTTTTAGGTGACAATCTAGCTGTGAAACAGGTCACTATAAGGGCTCGACTGTCACGTATATTTCGTTTTGTTGTAGTTGACTGCATATATGTGTCGATCGATTTTAAAAGGATAGTTTTCTTTGCCCAAGTGCCCCATAAATTAACTAATGAGGCACTTGGGCCTCTTCGGTGCAATTCGTTGCTAGTGCTGTCACTTCGTTGCTGCGAGGGGTGTCTGTGCGGAACAAAATTTAGAGCCATGGGATTTTCGTTCCGGCTAGAGGGCCTGTGCGGAACGGAACTGAAAGCCTCCGTGATTTCATTCCGGCTAGGGCGTCTTGTGCGGAACGAACGAGCATGTCGGGATCATGCTCACCTGCTTTTGAGATCGTCTGTTATCGTCTGACGGAGCGTCTAAAATAGCAAAAAGCCTTTGGGTTAAATCTTTTCAAAAGGTAGTAAGCACGCAGTGGCTCGCCTTCTATGTGCAAAAGAAAAAGGACGTGACTATAACGATGTCGACGTCCTTTTTCTTTTTAGTTATGATGGTCCAAGCCGATGTCTGTCGGGTCTGTTGCTGGATCAATGGATTGCGTTAGGCCTATGGTCTTGGATGTTAAAGTGCAGGTCGTCGCCACCCATGTGATTACGAGTGTGTGTTTCTCCTTTAGGTGCACAAGCTGACAGCACCATGAGCAATGCAGGCCGGTTCCACAGCTTTTTCATTGTGTATACCTCCTCCGTTTAGGGATAACTTTCCCTAAAACGTAAAGGCTATAAGAAACGCTATTTCTGTTTGTCTATTTCTTGCTGAACGACTGCTGCAAGATCGGTATTGCCAAACATCATGAGGACCCCGAGTACGGTTTCATTGGCAATGGGTTCAGCTTCTTCTTTTGGTACCGCAAGTGCAAAGGTTTGCACGTGTTCTGGATGAATTTCTTGTTGTGGATAAGCCTCTTTATAAAGTGCTTGTGGATCGAGGTCGTGGTTCGTACACCACTGTGAAAAAACAAGAATCATGACGTTTTCATCTTGCTTGAAGTTTTCAACTACTTGTTTCTCGATCTCATTCATAGGATCACTCTTCCGTTTTTATTTCGATTTCGAGATATTTTCATGGATGACTTAAACCTTGCGTGTTATACTAGAGATGGAAAGGAGTTTACTATGATGTTTAATGAAAATCAAGAGCGTTCGCTAAAGTTATTTGTTGTTCTTACGAGAGCGCTTGAAGCGATAAAGAAGAAAGTGGAAATTGATATACGCTCGCACGGTCTAAATCCTACGGAGTTTGCCGTCATAGAGCTTTTATATAATAAAGGCGATCAGCCCGTCCAAAAAATTGGGGAGAAAGTGTTAATTGCAAGCAGCTCCATTACGTATGTTGTGGACAAGCTTGAAAAACGAGGGTTTACTGAGCGAAGGCCGTGTCCGAGTGACCGAAGAATCACATACGTCACATTAACGGAAGCCGGGAAAACCTTTATGGACGAGTCTTTTCCGTGTCATGTTGAAGCGATTGAAAACATTATGGAAGGGCTGTCAGCATCGGAGAAAGACGAAGTTATTCAACTGCTCAAAAAGCTTGGAGGACACGCCAAACAGCTTTCTTAAAAAAATCCCTTGACGTTTCATTGGATTTTCTGATACGATTATCTCGAATTAAAGATAAGTGAATTCGAGTTTTTTTACTCATATATCTCGATTTCATATTAAATGAATTCATGAAATGCAAATAACCGAGTTCGGTTTGGTTATATTATTCGTAGGAGGTGCCTTAGCTTGAGTATGCACACGAAAGGTATACATCACATCACTGCGATTGTTGGAAAACCTCAAGAAAACGTCGACTTTTATGCAGGTGTTTTAGGGTTACGTTTAGTGAAGAAGACGATAAATTTTGATGATCCTGGGACGTATCATCTTTACTTCGGAGATGATCAAGGAAGTCCAGGAACAATTATGACATTCTTTCCGTGGCCCAATGCGATGCCAGGGCGGATTGGTGGCGGGCAAGTAGGGACGACGGATTTTGCGATCCCGCCACGAACGATGGATTTTTGGAAGAAGCGATTGGAGAAATTTGACATTCGCTACGAGGAAGTGATCCGATTCGGGAAGACGCATTTGGCGTTTACCGATCCTCATGGATTGCAACTGACGCTAGTCGAACAAGAGAGTGGAAGGAATAATCCGTGGCCATTTAATGGCGTGTCGGATATTGAAGCGATAAAAGGATTTGCAGGTGCCACGCTTCTGTCGGTTAATCCGAATGAAACGGCACAATTGCTCGAACAAACGATGGGTTGCGAAAAAATGACTGAAGATGATGAGTGGATTCGCTTTACGTCCAAAGGAGACATTGGAAACACTATCGACCTGAAAAAAGAAAACGTCGGGCCGGGTAGGATGGGCGTTGGCATGGTGCACCATATTGCATTTCGGGCCAAAGATGATGACGACCAACTCAAGTGGCAGTCTCATGTCGCCGATGCAGGTTATCAAGTGACACCGGTTCAAGACCGACAGTATTTCAATGCGATTTACTTCCGGGAACACGGGCAAATTCTTTTTGAAATCGCGACAGACCCACCAGGCTTTGCTCATGATGAATCGTATAAAACAATGGGTGAGCAGCTCAAGTTACCCGAGTGGTATGAGCCAAAAAGAGAACAGATCGAATCGCAACTGCATCCCGCCGAAGTTCGGACAATCAATCACCTTAATTCCGATTAGGAGGTGTGAAGGAGAATACGCATGGGTTTTTTAGCACGATTATTCGGGAAAGAAACGATAGAACCAGAAAAAAAGGAGACAGATAACATGGTAAAAGTAGCCGTCGTATATTACAGTTCAACAGGAACAAATTACAAAATGGCCAACTGGGCAAAAGATGCAGCAGAGGCTGAAGGTGCAGAAGTAAAGCTCGTCAAAGTTCCTGAACTCGCGCCAATGGAAGCGATCGAGTCAAACCCTGCATGGAAAGCTCACTATGAAGCAACGAAAGATGTTCCGGATGCAAAAATTGATGACCTTGATTGGGCAGACGCGATCATTTGGAGTGTACCGACACGCTTTGGTAACGTTCCTGGCCAAGTGAAACAGTTCATCGACCAAGCCGGCGGCCTATGGGCGCAAGGGAAGCTCGTAAACAAAGTTGTTAGTGCAATGAGCTCCGCGCAAAACGCACACGGTGGTCAAGAAGCTACTGTACTTGCGCTATACAAAACAATGTTCCACTGGGGAGCGATTGTTGCCGCACCAGGGTACACCGATCCAGTCACGTTCGAGTCTGGTGGAAACCCATACGGAACAAGTGCAACTGTGGATGGAGAAGGAAACATTCAAGAAAACAAATTGGATGAGGCGATTGCCAACCAAGCAAAGCGTACCGTAGCTGTAGCTAAAGCCGTAACGTCAGGCATGTAATCCGCACTGCCCGAAAAGACGATTCCCTCGCCTTTTCGGGCAGTTTTTCGTTTTTTTGCTGGAATCGTATCATAGAGAGGTGGGGTCGTGCACCTTCACCGCCGCATACATACGTAATGTTCACCGATCATACACTCATAAAGGGTATTCTTTATACACACACGAAATTTAATGATAGAATTTACAAAAAAGGAGGACCTGATGGAAAGTTATCAGAGCAAGTTCTTTAAGCTTGTGCTCCGGCTTTCACGCAGAAAGCAATTTTGGCAAAAGACAGGCGAGGAACTGGAACGGGGCATTCAGACGAGACGGTTGTTAGAATTTGAACCGCCAGGTGTCATCGTGCAAGAGTTGGATGTGGAAAAGCATGAACAGGACGGGCACTTCTATTACGTTATTCAACCGAAAGAACAAACGAGTGATCTGCACATTTTCTACTTGCACGGCGGGGCGTATGTAAATCGCATTACATCGCAACATTGGCATTTTTTAGCACGAATTGTAGAGGCGCTAGGGTGCAAGATCACGGTGCCGTTGTACCCACTTGCACCCGAGCATACGTTTGATGAGACGTATGATTTCGTGTTGCCGATTTACAATGAGCAGAATCGCAAGTGATTATGGGAGACTCAGCAGGTGGGGGCATGGCATTGTCACTGTGCCAGTACTTAAAAGAACAGCAATTGCCGCAACCGGAGAAGGTGATTGCGATCTCACCGTGGCTCGATATGACGATGGAGAATCCCGGGATTCAGAAGGTGGATCGGTTCGATCCGTTTCTGGCACTTCCAGGAGTGATTGAAGCCGGGGAGATGTATGCGGGAGATACGGACCGGACGGACTACCGACTGAGTCCGATGTTCGGCGACTTGCACGTAGATGCGGAAATGACGGTACTGATGGGACGCACGACATTCTCGTGCCGGATGCGAGGAAGTTCGTTGAGAAAGCAAAGTCTGAAGGTGTGGATATTCACTACATTGAGGCGCCTAAAATGGTGCACATCTATCCGATTTTCAACTTCCCAGAGGCGTTAAAAGCGACGGAACAGATTATCGATGTATTAAAAGAAGCACCGAAAGCCCATTCCTAACAAGTGTGAATGGGCGAATCTTCAATTATAGTTTGCGAACGTGGATCGCTTTGACGGCGTGACCTTCGCCTTTACGTAAAATCAAATCGGCGCGGTTTTTCGTCGGCAAGATATTTTCGAGCAGGTTCACCCGGTTCGTCTGCTTCCAAATGCGATCGGCGACTTCTGACGCTTCCTCATCACTCAAGTCCGCATATTTATTAAAGTACGATTCCGCGTTTTGGAAGGCGGTTTGACGAAGCAATTGAAAACGATGTTTGTACCAATGCTCGATCATCTCTTCCTCAGCATCGATATACATCGCATAATCGAAAAAGTCGGAGATGAACGTTTTTGTCTGATTCTTTTCTAATTTAGGAGGTTGCAAGACGTTAATTCCTTCGACGATGACGACGTCCGGTTGGTGTAACGTCTGTTGTTCGTGTTCCAAAACGTTGTATTTCATATGTGAATAGAGCGGTGCTTGTACCGTCTCTTGTCCTGACTTTAAGTTGGAGAGAAAACGGAACAGATACGCAACATCGAAACTTTCTGGAAATCCTTTTTTCGTCATGATGCCGAGTTCTTCCAACTTTTCATTCGGATAGAGAAAGCCGTCGGTTGTGACGAGTTCAACCCGCGGTTGATTCGGCCATTGGGCGATAAGGTTATGAAGAATTCTTGCTGTTGTGCTTTTTCCAACAGCAACACTCCCGGCAATACCGATAATAAAAGGCACTTTCTTCGTTTGCTGTTGCAAAAATGTATTCGTATCTCGGTGCAATTCTTGTGATTTCATATAATGCAGACGTAACAAATGGGACAAGGGTACATAGATGTCATCAATTTCAGTAAGTGATAACTGCTCGTTTAACCCTTGCAACTCCGTTAAGTCAACGTGATCCAACGAAATGCCGTTTTTTTTACGAAAATCTGACCATAGGTTGCGGTCAAACGATAAGTATGGGGAAAAGTGCGTTGCATTCACAGCAAGACCTCGCTTTTTGTGTATGTGCTTTCATTCAATTGAATCTTACAACATTCGACAGCAGTTGAAAAGGAGAGAATCTTCTTATGGTTTATTTACGAGAAATTCGAGAAGATGATTTACACGGTTTGTATGAGTCGTGCCAAGATCCAACGATCCTTCACCTGACCGGTACGCAGCGGACCTTTACGATGCAAGAAGTCCAACAAGCGTATACGCAGTTTGATATGGATACGAGTCGCCGTGACTTTGCGATTTGTCACGAAACCGATGGTCAACTCATTGGCGATGTAGCAATTATGGATATTGACGAGACGAATCAGTCTGCCCATCTTAGAATTTCCCTTCATCACGAAAAATGGTTTGGCAAAGGGTACGGAACGAAAGCTGTGCAACTTGTACAAGCCGTTGTGTTCCAAGAACTGCAACTGAACCGACTCGAGCTCGAAGTGTTCTCACATAACGAAAGGGCAATCAGGGCTTACGAGAAAGCAGGGTTTACACGTGAAGGAACACGTCGACAAGCATTGAACCTAAACAATACGTATTATGACCAGCATTTAATGAGCATGTTAGCCGAAGAATATGCTACATAAAGGAGAGAGTAGAATGGACTATGTAATTATTGGCGGCGGCATAGTCGGTGTAAGCGTCGCCTATGCATTACAACAGGCTGAACCTGGCGCAAGCGTTCAGATAATTGAAAAAGAAACAGAACTCGCTCGTCATCAGACCGGGCATAACAGCGGCGTCATTCATTCTGGGATCTATTACACGCCGGGAAGCTACAAAGCAAAATTTGCGCGCGCTGGTAGTGAGTCGATGCGCGCGTTTTGCGAAACACATCACATTGACGTCGACATTTGCGGCAAAGTAATCGTTGCCACCGACGAGGACGAACTGCCGCGGTTGGAGCGTCTTTATGAACGAGGCTTAGAAAACGGCTTAGCTGTCGAGAAACTGGGTGCCGACCAACTTCGCAAAATCGAGCCACACGTAAATGCCTCGCTGCGATCAGAGTACCGACAGCAGGCATCGTCAACTATACAGAAGTGACAAACAAACTTGCTGAACTCTTTCAAGAAAACGGGGGGATTGTTACGCTTTCAGAAACGGTGAGCGCCATCGACGAGACGAGAGAGCGTGTCGTTGTTACGACCGACAAACAATCTGTGGAGGCGCGGTACGTAGTGAATTGTGCCGGGTTGCAAAGCGACCGAGTGGCGCGTATGGCAGGGATTCATCTTGATATGAAAATTGTGCCGTTTCGCGGGGAATACTACAAGTTAAAAGCATCGCGGAGACAACTTGTCCGCCACCTCGTCTATCCTGTGCTGATCCTGATTTCCCGTTTCTCGGTGTCCATTTCACGCGGATGATTGATGGTGAAGTCGAAGCCGGCCCAAATGCAGTGTTATCGTTCAAACGGGAAGGGTATCGTAAGACGGATATTCGCCTTAAAGATCTCGGGGAAGTGCTGGCGTACCCAGGCTTTCTAAAAATTGCGCGTAAGTATATGAAAACGGGGGTTGGCGAGATGGTCCGTTCCTATAGCAAACCCCACTTCGTAAAAAGCTTGCAACGGCTCGTCCCAGCAGTGACCGCATCAGACCTTGAGCCTGCGCCGAGTGGCGTGCGAGCACAAGCGCTTACCGTTGATGGGAAGATGGTCGATGACTTTCACCTCGTGACAGGCAAACGTTCGTTGCACGTCGTAAATGCGCCCTCACCAGCGGCAACAGCTTCTCTAGAGATCGGAAAAGAAGTGGCGAGGCGGATGTTGGCGCGAAGGGAACGGAGGAAGGAACAATGGCAGAACCATTAAAAGATATGTATGACCACGAGTTTATAAAGTCTTTTGCACAACGGGTTAGCACGGTAGACGCTGATTTTCATCCGGAAGCATTTCTGGCGGATATCTTCATAACGGAGTGGAACGACTATTCCTTGCTCACCCGCATGAGGCACATTGCTCGGGTGTTAGGGGAACATCTTTCGGGAACATTTGAGGAAGCGTGTGACACGTTAGCTCGAATCGACGATACGTGCGAAGGCGGCCGTTATCTTTTTTTTCCAGAGTTCATTGCGATTTATGGTATGGACGATTGGGCGTTGTCGATGCGGATGCTCGAGCGGTGGACGAAACTTTCAACAGCGGAGTTTGCGGTTCGGCCGTTCATTTTGAAGGATCCCGAATACATGCTCGTTCAGATGTACAAGTGGGCGCAAGATCAAGACGAGCACGTGCGCAGGCTCGCGAGTGAGGGGACGCGTCCTCGTTTGCCGTGGGGGAAATCGTTACCGATGTTTATCGAAGACCCCGCGAGCACAAACCAAATTCTTGAAACGCTCAAAGCCGACCCGTCTCTCTATGTGAGGAGAAGTGTGGCCAACCACTTGAATGACATCTCGAAGGATCATCCCAAGTACGTGCTACGTGTTGCGGCGGCTTGGCAAGGGGAGCACAAGGATACGGATTGGGTGATTCGTCATGCGTGTCGGACGTTGTTGCGACGCTCGGTCCCGGAAGCGTTCGAGCTCTTTGGGTATAGTGACCGTCGTCTCGCACAAAACGCGTATATCCGTGTCGAGCCAGCGGAAGTAGCGATTGGTGAATACGTAACCGTTCACTATGGGTTTGAAGCAACAGCCGAAGCAAAGTTACGGGTGGAGTACGCCATTGATTTTGTGAAGGCACGGGGAAAAACATCGCAAAAAAAAGTTTTTATTAACCGACTCGACGATTCCAGGAGATACTGGAGTTGAGCGGGTGCGCACCCACAGCTTTAAAGATTTATCCACACGCAAACATTACACGGGTGACCATCGGTTCACGTTATTTATCAATGGGGTTGGGGTTGCAGAAACATCACTGAGAATAATTTTCAATTAAGGGTTGACTTATAATGGAACATACCATAATATAGTAAGTGACATTGATATTCATTATCAATTAGCTTAATGAGAAGGCGTCATAGGCAAAAACCCGATGATGTTTTGCTCTCAACATCCCCTTTATGCAATACCTACTTTGCAGCGTGCCTCGGCTGGGCACGCTGCACTTTTTTGCGTGGATGAAGCTAATTATAGGTAGCGAGTGCAAATAAGGTCTACACAAATTGAACGAAAGAATTTCTTCAGAGCCAATGTAAGCTAGGTCCAGTGGAAACTGTGCTCCAGTTGCAATCGGTCTGTTCTCAAGTTGTAGAAAATCAGAGCAAAAGCAGTCTATCCTCATAAACTTGGGAACAGATTACCGGGTTACGTGTACAATCCCCGCCTAGAAGTACCCACAAGCTGTCGGCGCGAGCCGCGCCGAACCGAGTTCGGTTTCGCTTCGGCCCCGCTGGCGCCGACAAGTCGTTGGCACTTCAGCCTGGAATTTGCGCGCAAGTTGGAACAAACTGCGCACGAGTTTGGCGAAATCGGCGCTAAAATCGTTCAAAAGCGCAAACTTGCGCGCAGATGGGGCAAACCCCTGCGCAGAACGATCATTCATCTTGCCAGCACCCCCTGCGGAAACGGGGGCAGAGAACCATCCTTTGCCCTGCACATTTTGTATTGAATACCCGCATCTTCTCCCGAGCACAATAGGAACGAAGGGAGAGGTGCGGGATGGAATTATATGATGTGATTATTATCGGAGGCGGCATTGCCGGGCTACAAGCGTCCATTCAACTCGGGCGCTATGACCGACGGGTGCTCGTCGTAGACCGAGGACTAGGGCGCTCGACCCGATGCTTGAAGTACCGCAACATTCTCGGGTGGCCAGAGGGGGTGAGTGGCAAAGACCTTCGCCAGATTGGCATCGAGCAAGCGGAGGCGTTAGGGGTAACACACGTGACGGAGAACGTCACCAACGTTCACCGGCATAGCCCGGAACAATTCCAAATCGCTACGGAGAATGGCAACACATTCGAAGCGCGCCGACTGCTGTTTGCGACAGGTGTGTCCGACCAGAACCCGTTTCCCCAACTCGAGCCGTGCTTTGGGTTGAGCGTGTACATTTGCCCGGACTGTGACGGACACGAAGTCGAAAACGAACCCACACTCATCCTCGGCTCCGGCAAAGCAGGCGTCCATATGCCGAGCGCCTTTACCGGTGGACGAGCGACCTCACATACATTAACCACGAGAAAGAACCCATTCGTCAGCAAGATCAACAGAAATTAAAGGACCTTAACGTCACTTATATTGAAGAAAGCATTTTACGTCCTCTAGTTGAGGATCGTCAGTTTCAAGGTGTGGAATTGCAGAACGGGAATACGTTAGAAGCGTCCCATGCCTTCATCGCCTTCGGGTCTATCGATGTGCACTCCGATTTAGCTAGGAAGCTTGGGGCAGAACGGATGGAGAATGGCCACTTGATTACGAATGCCAGAACGAAAATGACGAATGTGGATCACATTTGGGCGGCAGGTGATGTCGGTGTGCATGCTGAACAAGTCACGATCGCGATGGATGAAGGCACACTTGCGCTGTTTGGATTGAGAAATCGTTCGGTGAACGATAAAAATCGTATCATAGCCCGGCTATGATACGATTGTGGACCGATTAGCGGTTTTCGACTTGTGCGCGGAACTCATCAAAGTTCGGCGCGTTATCTGAGTTGAAATTCGTGGACAGTTCAGTCAGCTTCAGCCACAACACTTGGCGCAAATCGTCTCGTTCATCCGGGGACGTTTGCAGTAAGCATTTGCGGATTTTTGGTTCAAAATCGTGAATTAATTCATCCAATTTCTTTCTCTGAATCATTCTCTTCACTCACTTTCTGGATTAATAGTTGCTCTAATCGTTCGAGACGACGTTCAAACCGAAATAAAAGGTAAAAGGAAATGACGACAGGAAAACCATAGTTCGCAAACAGTTCAACAAACGTGGTTAGCTCAAACATCACGCTCACCTTCATCCATCACTTTACGCAAATGACGGATGGTGAGTAAGCGCATTCTAGACACCGCCTGTTGACTGACTTTCATTTGTTCCGCAATTTCTTTGTTGCTCTGCCCATGCTTGTAGTAACCGATGAGAATTTGTTGCTGACTTGGTGTTAGTTTCTTGAGTGCTTCTGATAACTTCGGATCTGCACTCCACGAGGTCACATCTTCGGATTCAAATACGTGACCATAGTCTTCATAATACGGTGTGCCTGAACCCAATAGGTTGTCCAAAATAAGTGGTTGGTCTTCACCGGTTTTGCGGCGTTTTTGGTCATAGTCAACCGCCGTCCAATGTAACGACTTTGACAAATAAGCGGTTAACTGAACATTGGCATAGAAACTTTTGAACATGCGGTTTAGTTGCTTCTGATTTTCTTCAGAAGGTTGACAGATACTGCGAATGAAAACCGAACGCGCCCCGGGGTCATTTAAGAACTGCTTGATAATCGGCTGCTCAAACAATTCACGATTTTTGTGAATAAATGCTTTCATCTGTGGGCATTCGGTTTCCAGCTTTTCAAGTTGAACATGCATAGAACTCACCCCTCCCTGCTTGTATATGACAAAAAGAGTAAATTGGTGTGGGTTGTACAACAAAAAGGGGAACATTAGTTCTTATATCATAACGGATAACCGAACACATTGTCCAATGTTGAAAATAATCATTGACACATTATAAATGTTGCTGTAATGTATAAAGAATAACATTTCGCGCATCACAAATCGCTGAATCCGATAGCGAAGCTGACACATTATATTTTTAATAAGTGGTAAATAATGAATATTCCGACAAAATATGACGTTTTGCATAGCTGGAAATAGGGAATAGGATATTCATGGAAAAAGAGGGGTGCGCATAGAACAGTTATAGAGAGAATAAAAGAGGTGAGAAAAGATGAGAATGGGAACACTCCTATTGATCATCGCCGGAATGCTTCTGTCCATTTCGTTTTTAGTATTTGGTGTACTAACGAATGCAGAAGTGACGAGCATCGTTGCTCAAGTCATTGGCTTTTCTGGCATGGTCTTCACATTGTTATACGGTTTACTCATTACACGTACAGCAACCGAAACGACCGAATGAAAAAACCCGCGCCGCCTGCGGGTTTTTTGTTTTTATTCTTGATGAATGGCGTATAAGGCAACGTGCCGATTTCGGTGAAGGAGTTCCTTTTCCTTCACCATTCCAGCGCGGGTTGCAACGTTCACCGACCGTGCGTGACGCTCATCAATCAACGACACAATTCTTGGAATACACAACGTGTGGAACGCGAAGCGCAGGCAGGCTCGGGCGGCTTCGCTCGCATATCCATTCCCCCACTCCGCTTTGACGAACAAATACCCCATTTCTACTTCTACTTGACCAGCAATTCGGTGGGGCACAATGCCGCATTGACCGAGAAAGCGCCCGTCATCTCGGTGCTCGACGACCCACATCCCGATGTTGTATTTTCGGTAATTCTCAAGTGTCCAATCCAGCCAAGACGACGCGTCAGGTGTTTTGCCAGCATAATAGTGCATCGCGTCGGTGTCTTCAAAAATGCGTGCCAATGATAAGTGATCGTCTGTCGTCATCTTGCGCACGTGTAAGCGTTCTGTTCGTGTAATTGTATCCATCAAAACCTCCTGCTGTCCTGCTATTATGAGGCATTGAGGAGACGATGTAAATTTACGCGGAGACGTTCATCTGTGTTGTCGTGTCTTGCTTCACGCGCTTGATGTTCACTTTCATGAGAATGGCCGCAAACAGCGCAACGGCAAGCAAGATCGTGAACAACACGAACGCAGAGGTGAATTCTCCTGTACGCTCAAACGTCATTGAAACAGCCGTTGGACCCGCAATTCCTGCCATCGCCCAAGCGGTCAGTGTGTAGCCGTGAATGGCGCCAAGTTGCTTCGTACCGAACAAGTCTCCGATAAATGCAGGCAAGCACGCAAATCCACCACCATAACACGTCATAATGAGATAAAGCAGAATTGAGAACATCACTTCATTCGTCGTAAACGGAAGGGCAATAAACGCGCCGAGCTGAATGACAAAGAAGACAATATACATGTTCGCACGCCCGATATAATCGGAAAAACTTGCCCAACCAATACGGCCAATGCCGTTAAAGAAGCCCATCACCCCGACAACGGTCGCCGCAAAGGCACTTGAGGCCCCGGTGATCGTCTCAGTCATGTTGGCCGCTACCGCAAGCAGCATAATACCTGCAGAGATGTTAATAAACATCATGACCCACAACAAATAAAAACGCATCGTTTTGAGCGACTCATTCGCCGTCAACTGAGCCAAGTCGGTCGCCGCCGTACGTGGTTTCTCTTTCTCAGAGTCCGTTTGCATATTGGCTGGTTTCCAACCTTCTGGTGGCGGCGCCAAATAACTCGCACCAGCAATCATAAGGACAAAGTATAAAGACCCCAATATGTAAAACGTTGATGCAATCGAAACATTGTTCATTAGAAACTCCGCCAACGGACTCGTAATAAGAGCCCCTGAACCAAAACCGAGCACCGCCATACCTGTTGCGAGCCCGCGCCTGTCCGGGAACCACTTCACGAGTGTGGACACCGGGGCAATGTAACCAATCCCTAAACCAATCCCGCCAATCACACCATAAAAAGTAACAAACATTGCGAAATTTTCGATTTGAATTGAGAAGCCCGCACCGATCGTCCCTAAACCAAAGAGCAGCGCAGAAATAAGCCCCGATTTTCTCGGACCATTTCGCTCCACAAACTTGCCCATAAACGCCGCCGACATCCCGAGAAAGAATATCGCCACCGTAAATGCAACCGTAACAGACGTGATATTCCAACCTACAGAGTCATTAATCGGATTCTGATACACACTGTACGCATACACAGAGCCAATCGACAAATGAAGCGCAATTGCAGAGATTGCAATCAACCAACGATTTCGGTTTGCCTGCACACTAAAACCTCCTAAATATTAACGCAATTTCAACCACTATCGTAAATCGTTTACGTGCGGATGTACAGAGAAAACCCTTACTCATGTTAGCGCAGAGGGAGGGGTGGGGTGTGTGGTCTAGATCGTAAGACCTGCGATCTAGATTGCAGGTCTCCTGGATATTTTCAGAAGACACCTGGTTTTTTGGTTGGTGGGGATTCTGCGCTCTAGTTTGCTCTTTTTTACTAATTTAGCGACGATTTCGCAAAACTTGCGCGCAGATTCTCAGGGGAAGAGTGCCGACGACATGTCGGCCCCAGCGGTGCCGAAGCTAAACCGGTCTGGGTTCGGCGCGGCTCGTGCTGATGGCAATTTGGATCTTGGTTCCGTGGGACGGAGCTCATTCTGTTACCTAGTTTAGAGAATCTGTACTCGAGTTGTGCGTAAGTTTCCGTTGAGCGGAAAAAGTGAGGAAGCTGGGGCACAGATGGGCGCAACTAGGTAACAGTTTGGAGGCAGAACCGAGCCGAAACACCCGCTGACGCATATCGGCACGTCGGGTCTGGGCGTTTTGGCGTGGCATTCTGCGCTCCAGCTACCTTACAATTGCACTACATAGAAAAAGCGATCTATGGTGATTTTTTCAGGTGGAAAAAATATTTGCGCTCTGATTATAATTAACGAGAGGAGTGACAGTGATGAAAATTAGCAGTCAAGGCTTTGTTCTTGAATACATAAAACAGTTAGCAAGTGAAAATAAAGATTTGCATAACGAACTACAGCTCTATCGATCGGCTTTGGAACATTCTTATGAGGGCGTCATTGTTGTTGACCATAATGGAATTATTATTTCGGTCAATGAAACGTATGCGGCATTTATTAACCAAACTGCAGATGATGTTCGTGGTAAGCATGTAACTGAAGTTGTAGAAAACACCCGCATGCATATTGTTGCTAAGACTGGCTATCCAGAGATTGCAAACGTTCAAGAGATTAATGGCCATCATATGATCGCCAATCGTATCCCCATTATTATTGGCAACAAAATCGTTGCGTCGTTGGTAAGATCATGTTTCAAGATTTAGATGATCTTTTTAAGATGAACTCGCAATTTCGTGACTTCTTAAAGACGAAACTCTATGAATCTCCGAATGAGCAGTTAAAGGCGAAATATAGTTTCCATAGAATCGTGGGAAGTGACCAGCAAATTGACAAAACGCGGAAATTAGCGATGAAAGCGGCGAAGACAGATACAACCATACTAATCGAAGGTGAAAGTGGTACGGGAAAAGAGTTGTTTGCCCATGCCATTCATCGAGAAAGTAAACGTTCATTGGGTCCTTTCGTTCAGCTTCATTGTGCGGCGATTCCTGAGACGTTATTTGAATCTGAATTGTTTGGATATAAGGAAGGTTCATTCACTGGAGCAAAACAAAGTGGCAAAATCGGAAAAATTGCACTAGCGCATAGGGGAACTTTATTTTTGGATGAAGTGAGTGAAATGCCTTTAGCGATGCAAGTGAAGTTACTTCGGGTTTTACAGGAAAAAGAAATTGAACCGGTTGGTGGCATCGCCCCTGAGCCTGTTGATGTTCGTATCATTGCTGCTACGAATCGATCATTGGAGGAGCTCGTAAAGAAAGGAAGTTTCCGAGCGGATTTATATTATCGTCTACACGTAATGCCCATCCATATCCCATCACTAAGGAATCGCCTTCATGATTTTGGAACCCTTGCCCATTCTTTATTAAGGGAGCTTGAGCAAGAGATGGGAATTGCAGTTGCTGGGCTAACAAGACAAGCCGAAGAGAAATTAAAATCGCACACGTGGCCTGGAATATACGTGAGTTGAGAAATGTACTAGAACGGGCGATGATTCGTAAGGAAGATGAATGGATTGAAACGAACGACCTTAGCTTTTCAGCGATTCTTTCTGAAGAAGACACAGATGAAGAAACATTGCAAACAGCGATTGAGAAAGAGGAACGACGCAAGATCATTGCGGCGCTTGCGAAAGAAAATGGGGATGCAACAAAAGCGGCTTCAAGTTTAGGAATTGGTAAATCAAGCTTTTATGCAAAACGTTCGAAACATAACATTCCATAAATCAGGAAAATTTTCCGGAATTATGGAATGTGAAAGGTGTCCATGCTTAGAAACCCTTGATTTCTTGACATTTAATAATTGGCACACTTATTGCATTAGTGTTATGTAATCGCTTTCAATTTTGGATGATGGAGGGATCTAGGTGTTATTCAGTTTAATTGGGTTAGTAGGGGGTCTAACATACTTATCGTTTTGACGATGCGAGGGTGGAACTTATTAATTTCGACCCCTTTGTGTGCTCTGTTTTTAGCTGTCTTTAGTGGTATTCCATTGTTTCCTCAGCTTGTAGCAGAAGGAGATCCAAACCTTGTCGGAAACTATATGACCGGATTTGCAAATTTTGTCGGTCAATGGTTTTTAATGTTCTTGCTCGGATCAATGTTTGGAAAAGTAATGGAAGATGCACGAGCAGCAGACAGTGTCTCGAAGTTTGTCATTGATAAACTCGGCGTAAAGTATGCGATTGCAGCGATTGTTGCTGCGTGTGCGATTTTAACTTACGGAGGCGTTAGTTTATTCGTCGTAGGTTTTTCCGTATTTCCGTTAGCTTTAAGTTTATTTCGTCAAGGTAATTTACCGAGGCGCTTTATTCCAGCAACTCTTGCTTTTGGTTCAGTGACGTTTACGATGACTTCAGCAGGTTCACCAGAAATTCAAAACTGGATTCCGATGCCGATTTTAGGGACGTCACCTTATGCAGGTTGGCAAGTGAGCTTGATTGTTGCAATTTTTATGATTTTCTTTGGGTATTACCTACTTAAATGGATGGTTAACCGAGCAGTGAGAAAAGGTGAGAAGTTTGATCATCGTCCAGGTGATCCAGAGCCAGTCGAACAAGATTTACCAAGCCCATTGTTATCCGCAATTCCACTTGTTGTTGTGTTAGTCATTGCCTTTTTATTCCATGACACACTGGAACATTCTGCACTCATTATCGCACTTGCGAGTGGTATTTTTACGACTTGGATTTTAAACCGCAAATACTTAACGGATGTCTGGGGATCTGCTTCAAAAGGAACAATGGGTGCTTTGCTTGCGATCACGAATACTGCAGCCGTTGTTGGGTTTGGTGCAGTCGCACAAGCGACACCTGCGTTTAGTGCAGCGGTTGATATTGTGACTGGCTTTGATGGGAACCCGCTTATTGGTGCAGCCATTGCCGTCGGAGTTATTGCTGGTCTTACAGGATCATCTTCAGGAGGGCAACAAATTGCATTGCCGCTTATTGCTCCTCATTATCTTGATGCAGGTGTGAACCCAGAAGCATTGCACCGTGTTGTTGCGATTTCATCTGGTGCATTGGATACACTGCCACACGGCGGCTACGTTGTGACGACGATTCGAGCTATTTGTGGTGAATCACACCGCGTTGCGTATGGACCGCTAGCGATGGTTACAGTACTTGTCCCAATCATTGGAGTAATTCTTGCAATTATTTTATTCTCCTTTGGACTAGGTATCTAATAACAATAATAAAGGAAGGCGATATTATGACATCATTAGAAAACCGCGTTGCGATCATTACAGGAGCAGCAAATGGATTAGGTCTAGAAATTGCAAAATCCTATGTTAACGCTGGAGCGAAAGTTGTGCTTAGTGATTTGAACGAAGAAGTATTGCAAACAAGAGTTCAAGAGTTTAAACAAGATGGGTACGAAGTGATGGGGATTACGTGTAATGTTCAAAGTGAAGCAGACATTACACGTACAGTGCAAGAGACGATGACGACGTTTGGTCGAATCGATATTCTCGTCAACAACGCGGGAATGCAATATGTTTCATCGGTTGAGACGTTCCCAACGGTAACGTTTGAACGAATGATTGATATTATGCTTACTGGGCCTTTCCGCTTTATTAAAGAAGTGTTCCCAATCATGAAAGAACAACAATACGGACGTATTATTAATATGGCAAGTATTAACGGATTGATTGGCTATGCGGGGAAATCAGCTTACAATAGCGCAAAACATGGATTAATTGGTTTAACGAAAGTAACCGCTCTTGAAGGAGCAGCAGATGGGATTACCGTTAACGCTCTTTGTCCTGGTTATGTACGTACTGATCTTGTTCAAAAACAATTAGATGACTTATCAAAAGAACGTGGCGTCAGTGAAGAGCAAGTGTTAGAAGACGTCTTTTACCCGCTCATTCCGCAACGACGATTGTTAGAAACCGAGGAGATTGCCGATTATGCTCTCTTTTTAGCTCGTGAGCAATCTAAAGGCATTACCGGTCAAGCAAATACGATTGACGGCGGCTATACGGTTCAATAGCCCCGTGTTTTGTAAAGGAGAGAGGACCATTGAAACAAGTAACTGTTATTGGTTCAGGAGTGATGGGTCATGGCATTGCCCAGCTGGTAGCACAAGCAAATGTACCCGTCGTTCTCACTGACGTTTATGAATCATCATTAGAAAAAGCCACAGAACTAATAACTGCAAATTTGGCAATGCAAGTTGAACAACAAGCGATTAGCGAGAGTGAGAAAGAGCGGACGCTCATGACATTGTCAACATCGACGGATGTAATACAATCCGCTTCTAACAGTGATCTCGTGATTGAAGCCATTTCTGAGAAACTAGATTTAAAACATGAATTGTATGAAAAACTTGAAGAAGCGATTTTAAAGGAAACAATTATCGCATCGAACACCTCAACATTTTCACTTGAAGCATTAACGAAAAACGTCGCTCACCCTGAACGATTTATCGTGACGCACTTTTTTAACCCTGCTCAATTCGTTCCGCTTGTTGAAGTCGTCAAAGGCAATAAAACGACCGAAGATGTTGCGAAACGTGTGATGAACTTTATGGAGCAGGTTGGCAAACGGCCAATTTTACTTCAAAAGGATGTCCCTGGTTTTATTGCCAATCGGTTGCAAGCCGCCCTCGTTCGTGAAGCGTTTCATTTGTTAGAAGAAGGTGTTGCAGATGCAAGAAGTATTGATCTTGCAGTGACAGAAGGACCTGGCTTACGTTGGGGCTTTTCGGGTCCTCTTGAAACGGCAGACTTTGGAGGACTTGATATTTGGAAGAGTGTCGTGGAGAACTTGGCGCCTGAGCTTTCAGCAAAACAACAAGTACCATCGTTTATTGATGCTGCGATTGAAAATGGGAACTTAGGAACCAAAACGAGCAAAGGCATCTACTCGTATTCAGATGAAGTGATTCAATCGAGACTCGTGGAGCGAGATGAATATCTGCTGAAGATGAGTAAGGTGAGACAATAACAGCTTCACAACGGTTTATTGTTTATTTAATTAGGATGACACACTTTTTATGTCGAGGTTATATAACCAAGCTTAAATAAAATGGGAAAATTTTGAAATGCATTATTCGTTAGGTAGAAAAAATAGATAAATTCTCTTCATTGATTGTATTAAGTTAGTAATTTTATTGACTGGAAGGCTCAGATGCTAGAAACATGGATGTGGCGGCTAAACGATACAAGAGTCAATCAACGGCTAATAGATTTTTTTATCTAATCCTAATCTAACGAAGCCGACTGAAAAGAAGCTATAAAAATAAACGAGTTTCTCCGGAAGCTCGTTTAATTCTTAAATTCAAAAAGTAGAAGACATCCAGCTTGCTGAAGAAAAAGGATTGAGGGCACCCTTTGACGAGAAAAGGACGACCAATGGATAGACGAATTTCTGTATTACAATACAACTGGTGCAATGGTGGAAGAGGAGCTAACTACAGAGTGCCGCAAGTGAATTTTATGAAATTCATATACAAAGTAATGTATAATGAAAGTTAAACTAGCAGAGCGAACCCTAAGCGAACATAAAATCCCTAGCTGACCCGCACCAACTTTTTGGTCAATTGTGATAAACTATGTAATAGATAGAGGGATTGTCTTGTGCAAAATAACACAAGAAGATTGAATATGCAGACAATATAATGGTTATAGTATAATTATAAGCTATAATCGCAGTCGCACCCCGTGCGGGTGCGTGGATTGTAATACGTTTTCCCTTTGGTTGTGGGGGTGGCATCGAACCCTGCATCGACTGAAATAAAACTCCAGCAACAATGGCTCTCACAAACAACAAGCCCTGGATCTGTAAGACGGATCCAGGGCTTTGCTCATTCTGCTACAAGGAACTCTCCGAACTCGGTGGCTCACTCGTTATGCATTACTCAATAGCCATTTCCCTACAACTTATTCAACTCTTCCATCATTGCCGGGCGGTTTTTGTATTGCTGTTGCCACTTTGTTTTGAGGGCGGCGACGCGTTTTTCGCCGTCGGGATAGGGTTTCATTTTTCTTAGAAGTTTGACGATCTGTTGATAGTTCTTTCGGTTGGCGGTTTCTTCGGCCATTGCTTGAACGATTGATTCGTATTTTTCTAGCATTGCTTCGGGATATTTGTCTTTTAGAATATTTTCATACTCTAGCAGCATGATCGATGAGGATGATTGGACGAATGCTAGTAGCCGGTCGTATAGCTGTTCCACGTGGTACAGTCTGTGGATGGGAGCGGACTTTGGAAGCTGTTCGAATAGCACTTCGCGTTGCTCTGCCCACTCTTCCACAGTATATTGTTGTTTTAACTCGTTAAAGATCTCTACGTTTCCAGCGTGATGGTTCAAGGCTAAGTCCCATAATTCTTGGAGATAAGCCGAGTGATTTCCAGCTTGTTTGTATAAATCTTTTAATGTTACGCTGTCTCGAGCGACAATTCCTGGAAGATCTCCATTTCTGACTTTGCTCTCTTCTAACACTTCCACAGCTGTTTGAAAGTCTTTACGCTCTAGGCATCGTTCGACATAATAGTCTTTCACTCCGTTGAAGTGGAGGTGTTGTTTGCAATAGTCATCGATCTCACTTTGCTCGACGTTTTGCTGTTCCAATAACTCAATTTTTCGCAGCAACCATTTGTCAGTGTCATACGCGATTCTTTCTGTACGAAACAACGCCCTTAATTTCTTATCAACGAGCTGTTCTTTCTTTTTGAGAAAAACTTTCTCCGTAAATTGATCGAATAGGACAGCTTCCAAATATTCTTCCATATAATCAATGACGTGCCCGTCTAGTTGTTGAATAAACCAGTCGAACATGTCAACTTTTTGTGCCTGATCAGCACGGTTGATTATTTCTTGCCAATGCGCGACACAATGATTCAAGATGGTCACAATTCCCCCGCCAGAGTCGTCAATTGCCAAATTATGCATTTCCTTGAATGTATGATTAACGACTTCAAAGGCCTCAGAAACTTGACGAGTGTTAATCAGTAAATGTACATGTCGTCCAAGGTAGTCAGTGAGGTCCATTGAAAGCTCCCTCGCTTGGTAATAGCCAATAAAACCGTGCCGATCCTCGTACTCTGCAAAAATGTCGTTAATTTCTAGCTTATAGCGCTGAACATCACTTTCTGACAGAGGTACGCCTAGTTCTCCTTTAAAGCGCCCGAGTAGTTCACTGTTTTCTGACAAAATCGCTGTTAAAAACCCCCGTAGCAGCGTGTCATCTGCTCGTGCAACTAGATGAAAAATGTCTTCTGTCATATGGGTACTTTCGATGTGATTCAAATCGTTTCCCTCATCGAATTCATAGAGGACAGCCGCCATATGTTTGCAATGCTGATTTTCTAGCGCATACGGACACTCACAATACATCGTCCCTATTGATCCATCGATATGTTTTATTTGTACGTAATACAGATCCTGGCCTATAACATTCGCTTGGATCACGGTTGCTGTTACGTCAAGGTCTTCCACCAATTCATCAGCGTAATACGCATGGCCTCGATCTAAAATTTTTTCTGGAAATAAATGCTTCCATTTCATGTTGGGCAACTCCTTTGGAATGGTTGTTTGCCTAATTTACGTTCATTTTAGCAGAAAGGGTTGTTTCTATTAAGTGAAGAGGGGGGATGGGGTGGGGATTCTCTCCCACCCGAGTGGTGTGAAAGCCGGGGTGCGGAGTATGCGCCAAGGGTGGGAGGCGGCAATCAAAGGAGTGTCCATTAGTGCGTATAGTAAAGAACACAAGGAGTTAAAGGAAGCTATTGAGAGGTTTGATGTTTAGGTGGCGGGAGTATGTTCAGTCTTTTTCTAGAGATAAATTGGGACGATGAAGTTCCAACCGCTGTTATACTTTTGAACATAATGCGAAAACCCTCGTCCCCACATCGTAAAGTGACGATGTGGGGACGAGGGTGTAACGTGATTTGAGGTATGAAAATTCTTTGACGTTCTGTTCTTTGATTTACCCTCCAATTATGCTTAATAACCAAGGAGCTGCGTATAAAATCATAAACAATACACCGTAGTTTACGCCGTTGCGGTGGAGTAATCCTGCGACTAGTCCAATGAGGACGACGCCAAAGATATTAACCCATCCGGCATCCATGTAGGCAAGCATAAAAACGAGAGCCATAAATAAGCCAATTAATGCTTCGTGCGGGACGAGCTTGAAGACGAAGTTGCAAATTTGGTTGGCGTATCTCATGGCAACGTAGTACGTGAAGATCATGGCAATGGAAGCACCGATAATGGTAGCGATAATAATTTCACCCATGGACAGTTGATGGTGAATGTTGTTGCTTGTATCAAAAACAGGCGGTGCATTAAATAAGGCGTTACCTGGTCCGATTGCGACTGGAGAGAGTGGCAATCCAATGGCAATCAGCGGGATTAAAATCCCGGCCATATACGTTGCACTCGTTAAACTGTCCATCGTAGAGATAGCACGAGAGGCTCTTTTTACTGGGTCTTTAATTTTCCTCGAAAGAAGCTCGCCATAAAAGATTGTCATACCGACGGGCGAAAGGAAGAATGTAAGGGATCCAAGTAGAGAACCTGTAGAAGCGGAAGCCACTTCTTTTTTATTGAGTATTTTGAATGGGTTAGGGAACCCCCGATTGTCGTTAGACTCTTTAAATGTAATCACTTTATGGTCATAGCGAGGCAAGGCGTTTCTGGCATCGCGATTTAATAATTCAAACAAGCTGAACATGATTGGACCAATCGTAATGCCGAGAAAGAAGGAAATAAATACGGTCGAATCTTCTGGAATAATGCCGGTTGCCCAGTACAGCTCTCTTAACCCTTGGATCAATAAAGCAAACGGCAGTATGGCGACTAAAGATAACCATTTATTTTTTGTTAACAGTGCGAGAAACACTGCACCGAGAAAGAAGATAAGCCTTCATATCCAACGATTACATCTGCAACAGGCATGATGAAAATGGCAAGTAGGATACTTACAGGAATAGATATAATTGTACCGATGACTGAACCGGAAGCCATTTTTTGATGCTTTGATGAGATAAACCGTGAGATTTTAAGACCATAGCGGGTTCGACCATCGGGGCCGCCATGACTCCCCCAGGAATACCCGCGACAGCAACAGGAATTGAATCCGTTAATTTTTTGGCGGTGATCGCTGATATAAAGAACGCCAACACGGCATAAGGGGATAAGCCTGCTAGAATAAGCGCCAGCGTGACGGGGGCAAGCACAGCGGTTTCATCTGTGCCTGGGGCGACGCTATGATCGTATAAATGACCGCCCCTGCGACGCTGCTAAAATCATTTGTAAAATGATGACTGGATCCATCTGTACTTCCCTCTATTCTTCCGCTTGCTCTTCATGGAGCTTGCGCTTTGGTTTAATAATAATGCATGCGATGATAAAGCCAATGAAAGCACCGGTGAGCCCGAGAGCGAGTGGCAGCGGGGGCTCACTAGGCGCCAGAATATACCCCGCCATTGCAGGGACGACACAGAGTAAGATAGCAATGACCATATCACGAATCCCGACATGGTCTGCCCAAATTTCAACAAAAGGCTTGCGTTGTTCTTCATCCATGAGTTCGTTCACCTCTCAATTGTGTTAAATATTGTTCAGCAATATCTGATCTGAATTTGCCTTCTTTAACGAGGTATTGTGCTACTTCAGCTATTTCCTCGTTTTTGGCCCCAGCCATTAGAGCGATGTTTTTGGCATGAAGCTTCATATGTCTTTTTGAATGCCTTCAGTCGATAGCGCTTTAAGGGCGGTTAAGTTCTGAGCAAGTCCAACAGATGCGATAATCTCTGCGAGTTCGTTGGCAGATTGGATTTGGAGGATTTTTAAGTTTGCTTGTGCTTTCGGATGAACAGCGGTCGCTCCTCCGATTGTGCCTACGGCCATTGGCAATTCAATACTTCCTGTGAGATTACCGGCTTCATTCATCTCCCACTGAGTAAGGGAAGTGTAGTATCCGTTTCGACTTGCATACGCATGGGCGCCTGCTTCAACAGCCTTGTATCATTCCCCGTCGCTAACACAATGGGTGTAATGCCGTTCATAATGCCCTTATTATGAGTGGCTGCACGATAAGGATCACGTTTTGCAAAATTACAAGCTTCTACAATCTTCTGTACGACTTCTTTGCCGCCGATGTCTTCTTTTTTGATTTCACAAAATGCACGTACAAGCCGCTTGTCTGCGAGGTTGGAGATAATTCTCAGCCTGGCTTCGCCATTGGCAATCTTTTCAATCTTAGGTGCAATCTTTTCAGCCATCGTATTTGTGGCGTTCGCACCCATCGCATCCAAAGTATGGACGTGAAGATGGACAATGATCATCGCCGGTGGTGTTTCGAGTACTCGTACAGTGATGTCGTAAGCTCCTCCACCAAGCTGGTTTAGTACAGGATCTTGATCGTTTGCGAGTGTGATCAGCTCTTGTTTGTGCTGAAGGATCTTCATTTTCGCATGGTGAACATCCGATACACCTAGAATTTGAATTTGAGAAAACATTCCGCTTTCTTCTAAGCGGGCTGTGAAGCCCCCAGTTGGTCGTGTGAGTTTCGCTCCGTGACTCGCTGCAGCAATCACTGAGACTCCTCTGTCGCCATAGGGATAATGCGTTCCTGTCCATTCACGACAAAATTGACCGCTGCGCCAAGTGGAATTTCCATGACTCCAAAAGCATTCTCGACTAATTGATCGGACAGTTGATCGTACTGTTCATTCTCAAATAACTGCTGTTCTTCTTTTTTTAATCTGCTCGTCGAAAATATCAATTCCTTTCGTTCTTCAATTGTGCGTTCATGAAACTTTGAAAATTTAAAAGTCATATGGCTTCCCATCCTTTTATGTATTTAGTCGTGTTATTGAAATGCAAAAAGCGTTCCAACTTTGGAAACGCTTACGGATAGTACATACATATTGAAGTGTATACATTATGCACAAAAAACCACTAGAACCGTATACAAAGTATACATATTGTATACTTTGTATACGGTTAGTCATCGATCTCATAATATTTAAGTTTATTATAAAAGGTTCGTCGGCTCATATTGAGTAATTGCATTGCTGTAGATCGGTGGTTGTTTGTTTGATCAAGTGCTTCAATCATGGCTTCTTTTTCGATCGTTTCGAATCGTAAATACTGCTCAAGAAACGAGGATTCTTCATTTGGTGAGTAAGCACTTGTGGAACGTTTCATCATATATTCCGGTAAGTGGTCATTTTGAATTCGTTCCCCAGTATTTGTCATTGCAAAAGCATGTTCTAGCACATTGCGCAACTCACGTATGTTTCCGGGCCAAGTGTAGCTTTGAAAATGCGTTTTTGTTTCAGCAGATAACGATAATTGCTTGTTTGTCCGTTGGTTAAAATCATTAATAATCTCAGTAGATAGAGGCAATATATCTCTTTTGCGTTCACGTAATGGTGGGAGATGAATAGGAATTACATTCAATCGATAGTACAAGTCTTCTCGAAACCTTTTCATTTTCACAAGATCGTAGAGATTTGCGTTCGTAGCTGCAATAATTCGCACATCGATGGAAATGCTTTGTTCCCCGCCAATTCGCTCAATTTTTTTCTCTTGTAGTGCCCGTAATAATTTCGATTGCAAAGGCAACGGCATGTCCCCGATTTCATCAAGGAAGAGCGTTCCGCCATGAGCAAGTTCAAACTTACCTTTGTGACCCGAGCGGACTGCGCCAGTAAACGCACCTTCTACGTACCCGAAGAATTCACTTTCCATGAGAGTTTCAGGAATGCTTGCACAGTTCACTTTAATGAAAGGTTCTGCACTTCTCGAGCTTAGTCCATGCAACACATCGGCGGCGACTTCTTTACCACTTCCGCTTTCTCCTGTAAGGAGGATCACAGAGTCTGTCTGGGCAGCTCTTAAAAGTTTTTCGTTAATGTCGCGAAAGATCGGTTCACGTGACTCAATTCTCTCCAAAAAACGACGGGAGGGGACGTGACCTAGCTGTTCTTTTAAGTACGCTGTGTATCCCTTTAACTGTCGTAATTCATCTTCTAAAAGGCGAGTTTTCGTTGAATCACGAAAAACGGACATCGCTCCAATTTTCTTTTTATTGTAATCGTAAACCGGTGTAATGTTCGCAACAATTCTCACCCCAGTCTGCTTAAAGTCGAACGAAACATTAATTAGCGGTTGCTCCGTTTTTAGAACATCTACAATTCGCGTGTTAGATTGGATATCTTCAAGTTGCATGTTCGTAATGTCACGCTGTTTTATGCCTAATATTTCATAGTATGATTGGTTCGCATATCGTACATTCGCATGCTCGTCAATAATCAGCATCCCGTCGTGCATCTGGTCAAGGAATTGTTTAAACAATTCAAAGCCTCCTATTCAATTATTCATGTGGTTTTATTATAAACGAAACGGTTAAGTGTCGTCGCAGTGAAATAGGTGGAATAAAATCAACCTAGCATTAATATACAGAATACTATAAAATGTATATTACAATATGAAAATATAAAGTGTGGGCGATCAATGAACAGCATCTGGGAACAACTTTATTCAAAGAATGGATTTGCCGCTAAACAAATTGCAAAGAAACTTGTTCATTTGGAAGTAGGAGACCGCATTCCGAGGGTTACCGATCTGGTAGCAGAGTTTTCAATGGGCAGGGGCACCGTTCAAGGAGCGCTGCGTTTGTTAGAAAATATCCGTGCGGTTGGGTTTGAAGCGAGGGGACATTTAGGTACATATGTCGTCCAAAAAGATATGCCGAAGTTGCTCGAGGTAGCAGGTATCGGTCCGCTTGTCGGTGTCATGCCTTTGCCGTACTCAAGAAAGTACGAAGGTTTGGCAACAGGGTTGATCGCAGCGTTTGATGAACAGAATGTTCGAACCAATCTTGCGTATATGCGCGGGGCGTTCCAACGTATGGAAGCTTGAAGTCCGGCAGATATGATTTTGCCATTATGTCTCGTATGGCTGCTGAGCAGATGGTGGGTGAAGATGCTTCGTTGAACATGTCTGTTTTGTTTGGTCAAGGAAGCTACGTGTCAGGCCATGAAGTCTTTTTGCACGATCCGAGCAAGAAACAGATTGAAGCGGGCATGAGGTAGGGATTGACTATTCGTCACCAGATCAATTTGTTCTTACCGAGCATGAGTGTGCAGGAATTGACGTGACGTATTATGAAGCCAATTATATGCAACTTTTTGAATTACTTCGTGAAGGAGTGATTGATGCAGCAATTTGGAACCAAGATGAATTGCGTCTTGAGCCTAGTGTCCACAGGATGCCTTTTCAAACAACAGAAGCTGGGAAGTTAGCGAATCGCATTAGCGAAGCGGTTCTTGTCGTTGATGGAACGAATGAAGAGGTGGAAAAGAGAGTCGGTCAATTACTTGCATTGCGGGTACAACAAGTACAGCTTGAAGTAGAAAAGGGTAGCCGGCATCCTCGATATTAATTTATGATTAATATACAAAATACTGTACATTGAACAAAACGAAAGGAGAGACGTCATGAGTATTCAAGAACGATTGGAACTTCTTCTAAATGGAGATGTGATTAGCCAAAAGGCGGCGAGCATTACGTCTAAAGCCGCAGATCGCTTACCGAAGAACGCATCTACGGATCACGTCACGATGCTTGTCACGCATCTGGCAACTGCATTGACCCGCATGGAGCGCGGGGAGGAGCTGGATAAGCCAGCGCCTGCATTGGTTAAAGAAGTAGAAGCAATGAGTATAAAACCGGAAATACAAAACGAACTGGTGTGGATTGAAGAACAAGTAGGTAGTAATTTGCCTGAAGAGGAACGCATTTTTCTTAAAATTCATTATGCAACACTATTCAATCAATAGGAGGCGTTACGAATGAAAGTAGTGATTGGTGGACAAGTGGACAAGAAAGAAGTAGAAGCGCTCGTCAAAGAGTTTGGCGGGGATGTAGAAACGGTTGTTAAGTCAGATGTAGAGGCGGCAATGGCAGTGAAGTCGGGTGCTGCAGACTACTACGTTGGGGCGTGTGCAACAGGTGGTGGGGGTGCCTTAGCGATGGCGAGAGCCATTTTAGGTGGTCCGCAATGTGAGACGGTATCAATGCCTGGACGAAAACCGAATGAACAGAAGATTCAAGAAGCGGTGAATGCAGGGAAAAAGGCGTTTGGATTCACTGCGGATCATAAGCGGGATGCTGTTCAGATGATTATGAACGCTTTACAAGCAAAATCATGCTAAAGGAGGGTCATTACAATGGGGATGGATATGATTATCATCATATTGATTGGTGCACTCGGTGCACTTCTTTCCAATCGTAATATTGCGGTCTTTAACGATGGGTTGCGTCCAATCGTCTCTGAGCATATTGAAGGGACGATGAGTCGACGTGACCTTGGGTTAACTGCTTTTGCGATGAGTTTTGGGCTCGTGATTGGCTTTGGAATTCCATTTACGTTAGCGGCGAGTATTATCCTCGTTCATGCCATCTTTCTAGGAACCGATATTATCGGTCTGATGACACCGAAAAACCGATGGGGCACTGCTGTGGCAGCTGCCGTCGGGGGTGCATATGGAGCAGGGATTCTTATTGGGCTTGAAGCATTTGTACAACTGTTCGAATACTTACCTGTGAATTTCCTTGAACCGCTTGAGCAGGTCGGAAACCCGGTCGTTGTTGCGTTCATGGTATTCCCAGCCTTAGCGGTTGCGTTCCAATTTGGCATTAAAAAAGGTATCGTGACCTTTGCGGTTGCAGCGATTGTCAGACAACTTGCTGTTTGGCTTAATGAAAACGAGCTTATTGCCTTTGGAGATTCGGTCGTCGCTTTGAACCAGGAAGGGATGGCGCTTATTGCCGGAATGGCCTTCCTGCTCGTCTTTGCGATGAAAGAAAAGCCAGAAGAAGGTGGTTCTGGCATTGATTTGGCGAGTGTCTTTAGCGAAAAAGTAAAACGCATAAAACAACATGTTATTTATTTCATGATTATTGGTGGACTCATCGCAGCTGCGACGAACATGTGGTTAATGGCAGGGGACCCCATTTCACTAAGTGTCCTTGCTGAAGGAAATCAAACAGATGCCGGAATAGCGGCGGCAGCTCGAGCACTAGGGTTTATTCCACTTGTTGCGAGTACTGCCATTGTGACTGGGGTGTACAGTCCAGTTGGATTTACGCTCGTGTTCGTTGTTGGGTTGTTCGCACCGAATGTATGGGTGGCGGCGGTTATTGGTGCACTCGTTATTATGGGTGAAGTATTCTTACTCAATGCGATCGCCCGCTTTATGGATAAATATCCGGGCATCCGTAATTCTGGAGAGAATATCCGTTCAGCGATGACGAAAGTTTTAGAAGTGGCGCTTCTCATTGGTGGTGCGAATGCCGCGAATGCCATTATGCCAGGCTTTGGTTTCTTCTTTATTGCCGGCTTGTACTTGTTGAATGAAGCCGGAGGTAGACCGATCGTCGGCATGGCCATTGGACCCATTGGTGCGATTGCCATCGGTATACTTGCAAACATTTTCGCAGTCATTGGCTGATGTAAAGGAGGCGATGAACGTTGATCCAAACGGTGACAGGGCGAATTACGCCAGAAGAATTAGGGGTTTGTGCAGCGCACGAACACTTGACAATTGATTTATCGAGGATGAAAAAAGACCCGGATACTTGCTTGGATGATCCGGACGGAATGGTCAAAGAGTTAATCGCCTTTCGTGAGGCAGGCGGAGAATCAATGGTAGAAGTAACCAATGATGGCATGGGGCGGAATACGCCCCTGCTTGCCGACTTGAGCCGAGAAACTGGTGTAAAGATTATTGCGAGCACAGGCTTTTATAAAGATCCTTATCTACCGGAATTTACGGCAGGATGGGGGGCAAAACAGTTTGCCAGTCACATCGTTTCGGAAATTCGTACAGGTATTGACGGTGTTTTTCCGGGCGTCATTGGTGAAGTCGGTACGAGTCATGAGGAAATGAAGCCGATCGAAGAGCAACTCCTACGAGGAGCTGGGATGGCTGCCATCGAGACAGGTTTACCTGTAACGACACATACAACACTCGGAACGCTTGCACGAGAGCAGATCGATTTGTTTGATCAGATTGGCGTGCCGATGTCCCAAGTCATCATCGGTCATCAAGATTTGAATACAGATTTTTTATCCGTTCTTTATGCGGTACAGGCGGGTGCATATGTGGCTTTTGATACGATTGGAAAGACGAATTATCGTCCAGACGAAGACCGTCTCGACAGCCTTCTTGAATTGTTAGATCAAGGGTTTGGGTCGCAAGTGTTGCTTTCAGCAGACCTTACGAGAAAATCACATTGGAAGAAGTATGGTGGACCCGGGTACGGGCTTGTACTTGAAGGTTTTGTTCCCCGCTTATTGTCCGCAGGACTTACAAACGAGGAAATAAGAAATTTATTTGTCGACAATCCTGCTTCCGCTTTTTCTATAAAGGAGTCGTGACGGATGTCATCTATTTTACGAACGCTTAGTATCGAAGAAGCAAAAGATATGCAATTTCGTTTGGTCGAAACGATGAGTCGCCATTTTAACGGAGAGACGATTTTTCAAGGCGGCGATCGGGGCGTACACCCGAAGTTCAAGCGACCAAAGACAACCGTACAAGTGGAAAGCATGTTAGCTGACTTCTTTCAAAGTCAGTCGGCGGCACTCGTCCGTGGGTCAGGGACAGGCGCCATTCGGACAATTTTGGCGGCGCTTTTAAACCCGGGGGATACGATTTTCGTCCATGATGCACCGATGTACACAACGACGAAAGAAACCTTTCGTATGTTAGGCTTTCACGCGGTTGTTGTTGATTTTCACGATACAGAGAAGCTGAAGACGGTACTAAGGAATCAAGAAGCGCAGTTGTTTTATATACAACATGCTCGTCAACAACCAGAAGATACGTATGACTTAGAAAGGGTCATTCAAACCGTGCGAGAAGTGTCTCCCAATTTGCCAATTGTTACGGATGATAATTATTGTTCCTTGAAAGTTCCTGCCATTGGTGTGGAGCTTGGCGCTGATTATTCAACGTTTTCTGGTTTTAAAGTGCTCGGACCTGAAGGGATTGGTGTGATCGTCGGAAAGCGTGAAGGAATCGATGTCGTTCATGAACGGAATTACTCGGGTGGAGGGCAAGTCCAAGGGCCTGAAGCGCTTGACTTGATGCGAATGATGACGTTTGCCCCTGTGTCACTTGCGGTACAGAACGAGCAAGTCGAAGCGTTGCACAAACAACTAAATGATGGGGTAATTCCGGAGGTGAGGGCGGCGTACATGACGAATGCGCAATCGAAAAACGTCATTATTGAATTAAAGGCCCCCGTCGCCAAAAGAGTGATTGAGCGTAGCGGGGTGCATGGCGCAGCTGTCTACCCTGTCGGTGCTGAATCTCGATATGAAATTTTGCCTATGATTTACCGGGTATCCGGCAGTTTTATTGCCTCTCACCCCGAATTGGCAGATTACGGTTTGCGCATCAATCCGATGAAATCTCACGCACAACATATTTTAGATATCCTGCGTCGTGCGCTAGATGATGTCCAGGAGGAATAGCTCATGTTTCTCGAAGCGACAAAAAAAAGAAACCCAAATCTTATTCATTCAGCTGTAGATCTTCACCAAGCGGCAGATATTCCACCGAACACGTATGTAATTGATATGGATACGGTTGCCGCGAATACGCGAGCTCTTGCTGAAAAGGCACGAGAGCATGATTTCTCATTATACTTTATGACAAAGCAGCTCGGGCGTATTCCTAAGCTTGCACAATGGATTGCCAATCACGGCATTCAAAAAGCGGTCGCCGTGGAATGGAACGAAGCCAGCCGCTACACGAGAGCGGAATCGCCCTCGGTCACGCCGGACATCTCGTTCAACCAGGCAAGCATCAATGGCCGGACCTTTTGAAGATGAACTTGGAAGTGGTCACCGTTTTTTCGGCAGCTCGTGCCGCGCAAGTGTCAGCGGCAGCCGCATCTCTTGGCATCGTGCAACCTGTATTGTTGCGCGTCATTGAGCGCGGAGACCGTGTTTACCCATCTCAAGAAGGCGGGTTTCAGTTGGCGCACTTAGCTGAACAATTGCCACAACTTCTCGCACTACCTGGCATTCGTATCGAAGGGGTCACATCGTTCCCTGCTCTTGAATTAAAAGAGAATCAACAACTGGTGCCGACGACGAATGTTCATACGTTGCATCGCGCGGTGGCGTTATTGCAAGACGAAGGCATTGATGTCAGGCAGATGAATGCACCGAGTGCCACGAGCTGTGAGACGATCCCGATGCTCAAAGAATTAGGGGTGACACACGGTGAGCCAGGCCATGCGTTGACCGGAACGACTCCGTCCCATGCAGTGAACTTTGATTTGAAAGAAAAGCCAAGCATTGTGTACGTAAGCGAAGTATCCCACGACCACTATGTCATTGGGGGAGGGTTCTACGAGCGCGGCAATATTGAAAGCGCATGTGTAGGGACGGCGAGCCGTGACTTACGAACCGTACGGGCGAAGCAACCGAAGATTGGGTATATCGATTATTACGGCTCTCTAGATGAAAACGAAGACTATGCCCCTGGGGAAAGCGTCGTGTATGCTTTCCGAACGCAAATCTTCGTGACCCGTGCAAATGTTGCTCTCGTGAGCGGGATCCAAGCAGGCAAACCAAAAATTGTCCATTTTGAAAGGAGGTATTAGACGTGGCGAAAGCAACGTTGCTCGTGTTGGACGGGTTTGGTGTCGGTGCGATGGAGGATTCACCAGATTCAGGTGCGAATACGTGCAAGCACGTCGGTGCTCAGCTACCTGCTTTACATCGGTTGGGGCTAACCGCTGTTACGGAAGGGAAGCCGAGTAAAGTGGCCGCCTACGGGCAATCGGCATTGGCTCATTGGGGTGCTGATACGTATATGGGGCATCAAGAGTTGGTCGGGACGATCCCGAAACGCCCGCAACAAAGACTGATGAAGGATGTTCATCAAACGATTGCCACAGCACTTACAAGAGCCGGTTACGATGTCCGGTATCCGTGGGACGATTGCCCAATTCTGCTCGTTGAACAATTCGTGTTGATCGGTGACAACCTAGAATCAGCATATGGCAACATCATTAACGTAACTGCAGATCTACAGCAAATTTCGTTTGAAAAGGTAAGAAATATTGGTCGATGCGTTCGTGAATCGGTGGATGTGAGTCGGGTCATCGCCTTTGGAGGACCGAACACGTCGATTGAGCGTATTCTGTCTGTCGTGAAAGAAAACGAACCTGGGCAATGGGGCGTAGACACACCCAAATCCGGTGTTTATGGAGAAGGGTACGAAGTTTATCATATGGGATATGGCGTAAATATGGCCGGACAATTTCAGTCCATTGCCGAAAAGCAACAACTTCCCGTGTTTCGTATCGGAAAAACCGCAGACGTTTTGCACGGTGGTGGGTACGCCAACCCTGTTGTGGATACGAGCAACGTACTACAAACATTAGTTGAGCAATATGAGAAGGCACATACTGATGCTGCCTTCCTTGTGAATGTCCAAGAAACGGACCTCGCAGGTCACGCCGAAGATGTTCAGTGGTATCGGAGTGTACTCGAGACGGTCGATCAGTGGTTAGAAAGTTTCCTTGACCTCATGAACTCTGATGATATTTTAATCATTACCGCTGATCACGCAATGACCCAACGATTGGGCATTCCCGCCATACCCGCGAATATACACCTATCCTCGTCATCGGTGAACAAATTTCTCCGGTCTCTATCGGCACTCGCACAACGATGGCCGACATTGGCGCCACACTTGCTGAGTACTTTCATTTACAAGCGACCGAATCTGGTAGCAGCTTTTTAGGGGGGATTATAAAACATACAAATAACATGGAATGAGGTGCAGGATTTCCGCCGTTTTTGCAAGGCTGAGAACCGGTCGACGTGCTCCAAAGATGAGCAATTGTATTTACAAAATGGTTCAATTGGAAACAAAATCACCCATCCGTGAAAGGTTTGGCTTCGTTCTATTTCCAATCGATGGACTTCTCGTTGCATACAGCCGTTTATGGAAGCCGGTCGTGAGAGCTTTTCACGATTTTCAGCATATGCGGTAGTGACGTTTGCTCGTTTTTTGGAATTTCTAGGAGGTTGGCGATCTATATAGAATGAACTAAACATTTTCCTCGTTGCGTAGTCTGTTGTTGCTTTCCACTGCAGGCGGAT
>NZ_BAWZ01000044.1:0-38381 GCF_000698105.1 Geomicrobium sp. JCM 19037
GAAGTGCGGTACCGAAAAGAGCCAGGCATCGGCATTAGGCATCCAAATGTTGGAAGCATAGTGCCGAAAAGAGGCAGGTATCGGCACCGGTTATCCAAATACTGGAAGATCAGTACCGGAAAGAGCCAAGTACCGGCATTAGGCATCCAAATGCTGGAACCGTAGTACCGAAAAGAGCGAGGTATCGGCATCGTGCATCCAAATACAGGAAACGTAGTACCGAAAATAGGTAAGCAAAATCGGTACACCCTATACTCTCTGCCCGTCTTCTCTCTCGGATAATTTCGGGGAATCATGATCTATATAAGTTGAACGAAAGAAATTCATTGAATTGGATGACCGAGTTGGGCTATTGCGGGTGAGTGCTTGCATATTGCGTGTTGAAATTCTTCTCATTGAACATCGACAACTTCGTTGTGATCGTTGTTCGTCACTGCAAGGGTTGCGGGCAAAACGAAAAACGTTTGCCTAAGGGTAAAAAGTTGGGACCGAGGGTCACCACCTAGCACAAGCATGTGACGGCCGGTCACGTATGTGACAATCCAGCCTTCAAACCGGGCACTTTCGGCACTCAACTGTCACAAATCGCACGATTTGTGACAGTTGACTTCGTTTATGTGCGCATTCACGTTTAAAAACATGATTTTTCTTTCTCAAATGTCACTTAAATGAATATATGGGGCAATTTGGACTTCTTTCCACACCCCGTAGCCAGGAGGCAGAAAAGTGCACCGATGTCGTACTTGTAGCTTGGAGTTCAAAGAAAACACGGTGGGCGTCTTTTGGCAGCCGATGTTGCACTTGTACTCCGGAGTACAAGCATCCGCCTGAAGTGGAAAGCAACAACAAACTGGGTAATTAGAAAAATGTTAAGTTCATCCTATATAGATCACCCCTACCCCCGCCCCTAACTGAAAAACCTCTTACATGTTGACATGTAAGAGGCGGTTTTGTTTCGGCACCCCAGGTGCGATGGGTGAATCGGTTTTGAATTTACTTAGGAGAATGGTGACTCAAATTGGGTTCTCCAAATACTTTAGCCTTCGATCCACTCATCAACGAGATCGCGGTTATCTTCGATCCATTGCTCGGCGGCGGCTTGTTCGTCGTCAAGTTCGGCAAACAGGACGAGCATTTCTGACAGTTGGTCATCGGTAAAGATGACGCGGTTCATGAATTCAATTAATCCTGGGTCTTCATCGCCAAGACCAGGGCGGGTCATGTAGTACATGTTGTCGCCTTCTCCGTAAATGAGATCAGGGTCTTCTAAATATTTCATGTCGTATTCCCCGAATGTCCAGTGTGGGCTCCAAAGGGTAACGACGATCGGCTCTTCATTGTTGTATTTACTGTTTAATTCTGCAATCATGGCTTGTTCTGAAGAGGTTTGTAATGTGAAATCGTCCAAGTTGTAGTGATCAAGAATTTCGTTTTGTGTAATGTCGGAAAGGGAGGCGCCAGGTCGATACCGGTAATAATGCCATCTAGTTCATCCACGTAGTCGTTCAAATCTTCAATTGTATTTAAGTCTTCCATATACTCGGGTACAACGAGTCCCATTTCTGTACCTTCATACATGACACCCTCTTCGTACGTATCAATATTGTCAGAGTCAAGAGAGAGGAATTGTTGATCCGTGTGTGGTAGCCAAGCAGAGATCCCTAAATCAATCTCCTCGTTTTCTAAGCCAGAGAACAAGAATGCTTTCTCTACAAGAGAGGTTGTCGGTTCGTAACCAATTTCTTCAAGAACTTGTCGGAAAAATTCGGCTTTTACAATACCTTCTGCGTAGTTGTTATGGCTGATAGAAATTGGACCACCTGCAGGTTCACTATCACTTGCCTCAACGTTGTCCTCGCCATTCTCTTCAGTTTCTGCGCCGTCATTTTCTTCGGTCGTCTCGTCTGTGTCGTCTCCACATGCAGTGAGTAGAACTGCGGTTGCGCCAACTGCTAGAATGGTTTGTAATTTTTTCATTTTGACCCCCAATAATATTTTTGTATCTTTAAATCATACTAGAATGGAAGAGAATTACAAGTAATACGATATATTTCAGCTATCAAGGCAAATGCTCTACAATAGAGAGAACGACACACAAAGCGAGGAAATCAAATGAAGGAAGTATATAGTGATCTCATTCAATACCGTGGCAGTCACTATGATTTTGGAGTGCTGCAAGGTGAGAAACTCAGGCGTTCACTCACGCTTGTGAATCGAGAGAATCAGTGGAAAGTTCGGCAACCTAGGTTTCAAATTGATGTCGAAGAGACGAAAGAAGTATTCATGAAATTGGCGCCACTCATTTGGGAAGAGCTGAACGGTCTGCGCGACAGCTTGGATTGGTCGATGGAAAAAGTGTTGCAAGAGTTTGGCGGCTACCGGGTGAACGGTGAGCGCTCCGGATGTTCCATCCTGTCTGGTGATACATATCTTGTACGTAATTACGACTATCATCCAAAAACGTATGATGGCCGTTATGTGCTTTACCAGCCGACAGATGGGGGCTACGCAACGATTGGACCGAGTCAACGAATTACCGGTAGAATGGATGGCATGAATGAAAAAGGACTGGCGATGGGCTATAACTTGACGAACCGAAAGAAGCCAGGGGACGGGTTCATCTGCACGATGATTGGTCGCATCATTCTTGAGACGTGTGCAGATGTAACCGAAGCAGTGGAATGTGTGCGTGCCATTCCTCATCGCCACTCGTTTAGCTATATCGTCTACGACCAGACCGATGGAATGGTCGTTATTGAAAGCTCACCGCGAGGTGTAGAAGCCCGTTCAGCAGATGCGTGTACGAACCATTTCGAGCGGTTAACCGAAGAGAACCGATTTAATCTAGACGATTCTCATCGGCGACTAGATTTAATGAAGAATGCGAACGTGCAAACAGCAGAAGATGCGTTTGCACTATTAAACTCGCCGGCAGAAGACATATTCTCCCTAAAATATAGCAGTTGGTCAGGGACGATTCACACATCCCTTTATGAGCCGGAGAAGATGTGTGCTTGGATTGGCATTGGAGGGAATCAGACACCGAAGAAATTTGACTTTGAATCGTGGTTGTTCGGGACCGATGCAGAAGGCGCAAAGGTGCACGGAGTTGTTGATACCGACCTACCATTGTTCATATGGATGAGAATGCAGATTGGTTCCGCAGAAAGGGTGAGCGTCGTGATTGAAGTAAAGAACTTAAGCAAATCATATAAAGACTTTCAGGCGGTCAAAGACAGTACATTTACAGTGGATAAAGGGGAAATCTTCGGATTTCTCGGACCGAATGGGGCAGGGAAGAGCACGACGATTAACATTCTCTCAACGATGCTCAAGCCGACTGGCGGTTCTGTCATTATCAATGGGTATGATGTGACTAAACATAAAAACAAAGTTCGCGAGAGCATTGGAATTATTTTTCAAGAGAATACACTCGATGAAAAATTAACGGCTAAAGAGAACTTGATGCTTCATTGCAAGTTGTACCGTGTGCCGAGGTCAAAACGAAAGGCACGGATTGATGAAGTGTTAGAGATCGTTGACTTGACCGATAGCCTAAACAGTACCGTTGAGAAATTCTCCGGAGGGATGAAGCGCCGGTTAGAAATCGCAAGAGGGTTATTGCACTATCCGAAAGTATTGTTTCTTGACGAACCATCGGTTGGCCTCGACCCACAGACGAGAGCTCACATTTGGGATACATTCTCAAACTTAAAGAGAAAGAGAACATTACGATGTTTCTTACGACCCACTATCTTGATGAGGCGGAAATTAGTGACCGGGTGGCGATCATGGATCACGGTGAGATCATTACAATAGACACGCCTAAAGCGTTAAAACAGCAGCTTGGTGGAGATATTATTGAGCTCACGACAGCGGATAATGCGCGTGCTCTTGAAGAAATTCAAACAAAGTTTGATGTGGTTGACGCTACGATTGTTGAAGATACGATTCATTGCAAAGTCGAAAACAGTGACGCATTCGTGTCGGACTTCATTAAGCAACTAGAAACGCCATTGACCGGTTTGGACATCCGCAAACCGACACTCAATGATGTGTTTCTATCATTTACAGGAAGAGCAATTAGAGACTAGAAAGAGGGGGAGCATATGGAAGGAATGATTGCCATATGGCAGCGTGACGTCTTGAAGTTTTTTAAAGATCGAGCCCGACTGTTCGGTTCGATGACGATGCCGGTCTTATTGCTCATCGTGTTCGGTGTCGGTATGGGCGGCTCTATGGAATCGTTGATGAGTTCAGCTGTCGGCGGGGACCTTGAGTTTAATTATGTCGAGTTTATCTTTCCCGGCATCGTTTCCATGACGTTACTCATGACGTCGGTGTTTTCATCACTATCGATCATTCAAGATCGGGATTTTGGGTACATGCGAGAAATACTTGTCTCGCCCGTTTCCCGGGTGAACATCGCGATTGGGAAGATGCTTGATTCGGCAACGGTCGCGTTTATGCAAGGGTTGATGCTATTTATTCTCATGCCAGTACTCGGCGTAAGTATTGATTTAGTTTCGTTTTTCCTCGTCTTGCCAGTCATGTTTTTGCTGGCGTGTACGTTTGCGTCATTAGGATTACTCGTGGCGAGCATTTTAAAATCAACACAAGCGTTTCAACTCGTCGTTAATGCGCTCGTGATGCCGATGATCTTTTTGTCAGGGGCATTATTTCCATTAAACAATATGCCGGCATGGGTCGATTTTCTCGTCACACTAAACCCGGTTACATACGGCGTAGACTTAATGAAACATATTATGATTGATGTGGAGAACTTGAGTGCAGAAGTGTATGAAGAAATGGGGTTAAACCTGGATTTCTTTGGCATCCCTGTAACACCAGCAGGAGAGATTCTTTTCATTGTTGGATTTACGACCATTCTCATCATTCTTGCTACATTTAGCTTTAGCCGATCTAACTCTTAGAAAGGACGATATTCTTGAGTAAACGAATTGTACCGCTAAGTTTCATCGTGCTCGCCAGTGGCTGCGTTCCTGGGGCGCAAGCTGCGGCTGATGGCTTTCAGGACGCGTCGATGACGACGCTTGTGCTCATCACCGTTCCACTCTTTTTCATCTACTTACTCGTGGCGCTTTTCCAATTTAAGCGAACGCCCCGTGAATCGAAAAACTATACCGGAGCCGCTGAAGCACTTAACGAACGTAATCCGGTAGAGCTGGCGCTCATCACGAAACGAAAAGCGTTGTTTACCCCGAACGTACAACACGCGCTCTTCGTCGACCTCATTCGGCGTGGCCATGTCGAGGAACGGGACGGGGTTTTTGTTCTCGTTCATGACGAAGGGCTTTTCGATTACGAAAAACCGTTCGTTCAGCTCGTGTTCACCAAATTGAGTGAGACACCAGGTACATTTGAACCGGAGCGAGTCAAATCCCGAATAAAACAGGACAAAGCCTTTCAAGAGCGCTTCAAACGTGCCTATTTAGAACAAGGGAAATTATATCAAGAGCGATTTCTTCGTCGCGGCTGGTTCAACCGGCAAAGCCCAGTCGTCATCGCCAATACACTCGCAAGTATTGCTTTTGCATCCGTCGGCGTCGTCTTCTTTTTTGCACAAAGCAATGGATTTGCCTTCGCAGGTGCGGGCTTAATCGTATCAGCACTTGTCATGTGGGGGTACCTCATCCAACAAAACGTACTGAGTGAATCAGGCAAAAAAGAATACATTCTAGGGAAAGCGCTGCTTTATGAGCGCGGGCACAGCGAAACGATCGAGAATGAGCAAACGTACATCTTTTTAAGAGCGGCTGGGCGCGCGCACGAAGCCCCTGCTCATGTAAACGTCGATCCCGATATGTTTGATTTTTATGGAGGTGGGACGGGTGCTAAGCGCTAAGAAGCAACTAGATCAAAACTATGTAATCCGCCCAATTGAAAGAAGGTTGACTGCCGGTGTGGTGGGCAGCCTCCTTTTATTATGGGGAGGCTCGATCTGGATGTGGCTCGTGTTCTCCGGCCCTGTCGTCGTTCATTGGGGGATCAATGGGTACAGTTACGGAGCGCCCAGTTCCAATTTATGGATGAGTGTTACGTTTACAGTCCTTGCTCTTTTGTTACTCATGTTGCGAAGGTGGTTAAATCCGTATACCAAATGGACGAACATCCCAACGCCTGTTACTAAAGAGAATGCTGAGCCGATTTACCGGAGTTTGCGCCACCTTATGGCATGGCTCGCATTCATCACGCATTACTTCCGTTGCCAATCTTCATCGATTTTCTGCTCGTCAGCCTCGGTGTGAACGTTTACCTGTTTGCGGTTGCACCTATCATAGGTCTTGTGTATCCTCTTGTGACTGTCTACTATTTGCTTAAAATTTCGAATCATTAACTATGAGGCCGGCAAGATGTAAAGCTTTTGTTAAGATTTCTAGAAAGAATTGATCGGGGGCGAAGCGTCGTTTACCGTTTGTATTATATTGCGTAAAAGGAGACAGATTGTGCGCCAGCTTTTAGAAATTTTAATTGTATCTTTTCGACTCGGATTAACATCGTTGGAGGGCCCGTTGCTCACTTGGGCTATTTCCATGAAGAATATGTGAGAAGGCGGCAGTGGATGGATGAGAAAAGCTACGCTGACCTCGTTGCGTTAAGTCAGTTCTTACCAGGACCTGCAAGTAGTCAAGTAGGAATCGGCATCGGCGTTGCACGAGGGGGAATTGTCGGTGGGTTTGTTTCTTTTGTTGGTTTTACACTGCCTTCTGTCGTGTTGCTCATCGTGTTCGCGTACATTGCCCAATCTTACGGAGTGCTTGATGCTGGATTTATTCAAGGCTTAAAAATTGTAGCTGTTGTCGTCGTTGCTCATGCGATTCTAGGCATGGCTGGCAACTTAACACCAGACATGACTTGTAAAGCGATCGCTCTCGGTGCACTCGTACTCACACTTTTAATTCCTCACTTTATGATTCAGATCGTCGTGATCATCACTGCTGCAGTCGTCGGCTTTTGTCTATATCGAGGGGAGCGGTTAGCAAAAGAAGAGACGGTGAACTTATCGCTTCCACTATCACGCCGGTTTGGTGCGATCTGCCTAGCATTGTTTGTCGTGCTGCTCCTTGGCTTACCTATGCTCAGCCAGCTAAGCACGAACATGTGGATCGGCGTCGTCGATAGCTTCTACCGTGCAGGCGCGCTCGTTTTTGGTGGTGGACATGTCGTTTTACCTCTTTTAGAAAGAGAGTTCGTTCCGACGGGTCTCATTAGTGCAGAAAGCTTTCTGGCGGGTTATGGTGCGGCTCAGGCTGTGCCGGGACCATTGTTCACATTCGCCGCCTACATTGGAGCAGATCTCGGAGGATGGGCGGGGGGACTCGTCGCAACGGCGGCAATCTTCTTACCCGCTTTTCTGCTTATTCTAGGGGCGTTACCATTTTGGAATACACTGCGCCATAACGACGCGGCGCGCGCAGCGTTAATGGGTGTGAACGCCGCAGTTGTCGGCATACTTATCGCTGCGTTTTATACACCGATATGGACAAGCGCAATCGTTGGCCCTCTCGAATTCGCATTTGCGGCTATTCTGTTCTTTATGCTCGTTTACTGGAAATTGCCGCCGTGGCTGATCGTTTTAACCGGAGCTATAGGAGGGGCAGTTTTGTTATAGATGGAGGAGTAACAGTTGGTAGGAAGTGATCTAGATCACCAAATTCCAGTATATATTAAATGAACGTGGACGCAGAACGCGAACAAGCGCCTTCGACATCCTCATTCCCACTACATGAAGACGCTATTAGCTATGGACCGGACCGAATTCGTGTGAATTCAGTACATCTTGGAACGGTTCTCACTCCGCTAGTGAAAGAACTTGGGGCTCGGGGAAAGGAGGCTTGGAAGTTATAAAAATAAAATAGGCGCCAAACATTCCATTGGTCTTCAAGGTGGACACATTGACGTGGCAAACACCGTTTTGTTTCTCGCTTCCGATGAAGCACAATTCATTACAGGAGCTCAACTAGCTGTTGACGATGGTTATACTGCGAAATAAAGGAACAAAAACTAGCCAAATCTATACGATAATTTGGCTAGTTTTTAATGTCTAAGAATAAAGTATAATGCTTAGAAGCTAACAAAAGCCATACCATTACATATCCTGTTATTAAGTTCAGCATAGGAGGATATTCATGAAAGAAAAAGACTGTCACTTAGGAAATCATTCAAAGTCCTCTATTCGAATAAATAACAACTTAATCAATGGGTCATTAGGTGTAAGTACAGGTGGATTGGTCCCGACAACGCCAACAACACCAACATTTCCAACGGGAACAACGGGAATTACAGGTCCAACCGTACCGACAGGAGCACCTGGCACGGGCCCAACCGGTCCAACGGTCCGACAGGAGCACCTGGCACGGGCCCAACCGGACCAACGGGTCCGACAGGAGCACCTGGCACGGGCCCAACCGGAGCAACGGGCCCGACGGGTGGTGGGGGCAGTGGTTCGGTTTTTTTACAAACAACTACACTCGGAACAGTCAACACACAAATTCCGTTTAACGTAGGGGCTGGGAATAATGAATTGCTAGGAGGAATTATATACAACAGTGAAGACCCTGTCGTTGTTGACCGTCTCGCTTGTTATATTACGCAATCGGGAGTACCCGGGCAGTTCCAATTAGCGATTGCCTTGCCTACGTCAAATGCTACGGCTCAAGTTGTTGCAACAACAGCGAACTTTACAGAGCAATTACCAGGCGGTTTGTTCGTGTTGCCGTTAGTAACTCCGTATTTAATGCAAGTAGATACACCGTATTATCTTATTATTAAGGATGAAGACAACGGTTCTGCATATGGAGGATTCACCGCTGGTTATGGGTCGGTTGTTGAAGGACCACCAATAAACTTTAGAGAACAGAACGTATCCAACCCTCTCGTTGGTGGAGAAATATTAAGCACGAGTGATGTGAGCTTAAATTTAACTCCATGGATTGCGGCACTTACCCAATTATAAATATATAATCGCAATAAGAAAATTGGCTTAAAGTATAAGGACTGCCTAAAAGGGAGGCAGTCCTTTATAATGAGTAGTCGACTGTACACGGCATGGATATTTCAAGAAGGTATAGTTAGCCCCACTACTTCATCATAAATGGCTTCCGCTTCCTCCGTATCTTGCACCCCCCGAATCATCGCCCGTCCATCCTTGAACAGAATCACTTGCCGCCCGTCTTTACGGAACCTCGATAGATCGGGAAAGCGTTTATAGTGCCATTCATCTCTGTCTATATGATCCGGGAGAGCGAGTTGTACAGCCTGAGCAGGGCGGACTTGCACCCCCGTCCGCGCGCACATCCATTGAATATGCTTCTCCCGAGGGCGCTCACGGAGCGCAGGGTACGAAGGCGCCGGACCACACGTTTCGCATGACGCCATCGCCAACTTCGCAACCGCAACGTAAGAAGACTCCGCCTTCCACACGTCAAACGTGTACAACTTCGGCGTCTGCACATCGCCGACGAGCATTCGCAACACTTGTGTCGCCTGATGAGCGGCGACGATTTGGATGCCCGTCGCCAACACCCCATTCGTGTCACAATCCTCATCTTCTCCAATATAAGGAGATAAACAGCGAAAACACGGAGACTGGTCAGGGTAGAAAGGCATTGAAACGCCATAGCTCCCCGATACCCCTCCGTACACCCAAGGAATTCCGTTCTTCCTCGCCGCATCGTTAATGAGCATTCTTGTCGCAAAGTTGTCTGTCGCATCCACAATCACATCGACGTTTTGGACATACTCGTTGACATTTGCTGCATTTAGTTCGGCAAAAGCTTCGTGTATAAGAACCGATGAATTAATTTGCCTGAGCCGCTCTGCGGCTGCTTTTACTTTAGCGCGATGATCGTCGGCGTCTCGTTCGGTGAATAATTGTTGACGCTGAAGGTTATGAAGTTCAACAAAGTCTCCGTCCACGAGTGTTAACGTGCCGATGCCGGAGCGTACAAGGGTCGAAGCCGCAGCTGTACCGAGGCTCCGGCGCCAACGATTAAGACGTGAGCCGCTCCGATTTTGTGCTGCCCTTGTTCACCGATGGGCTTAAAGCGTTCTTGACGACTATAGCGTGTCATTTCTTTGCCCAGCTTTCCTGGGGACTGCTCGCACTTGCATACTTTTGTGCGGGGATACGTCCAGCTTCAAAGCCGATGCGTCCAGCTTGAATGGCAAGCTTCATCGCTTCGGCCATTTTAACCGGGTCATTCGCTTTTGACACCGCACTGTTCAACAGCACCGCATCCGCTCCGTATTGCATCGCTTCGGCTGCATCATGTGGGGCGCCGACGCGGCATCAACAATGACCGGAACGTTTGCTTTTTCGATAATGAGTTGCAAGTTGTACGGGTTGGTGATGCCAAGGCACTCCCAATTGGCGAAGCGCCTGGCATGATTGCATGTGCACCGAGTTGTTCAGCTCGAAGTGCGAGCATCGGGTCATCTGACAGATACGGGAGTACGGTAAATCCTTCGGCTAGCAAAATCTCGGTAGCTTTTAACGTTTCAACGGGGTCGGGCAATAGCGTTGGTGGGTCACCAATCACTTCGACTTTAATCATGTCACAAATGCCTGAAGACCTCGCGAGGCGAGCTAATCGAACCGCCTCTTCAGCTGTTTTTGCGCCTGCGGTGTTTGGCAAAAGTGTAAAGTCATTCCGGTCCAATTGTTCAATCGGATCAGGTCCGATATTGTCTAGGTCAATGCGGCTTAGCGCAAATGTGAGCACGTTCGTTTCAGATGCTTTGACGGCTTCCCTTTGAATATCGGCATTTGGATATTTCCCTGTACCTAATAATAAACGCGACGTGAATGTGTAGTTTCCGATCGTTAACATCGTTTATCCTCCTCCTACAAAGCGAACCATCTCAATCTGGTCACCTGCAGTAATATGCGTATCGTTTTGCTCGTCGACAGATAGTGCCGCGCCGTTATGCTCGATCATGACGACCGTGTTTTGCAGTCCGAAATGTTCACGCAACTGCTCAATAGTGGTCACGTGGTTTGGCAGTTCACGCTTTTGTTGGTTGATGGTGACTTCCATGTGGGATCCTCCATATTTCGGTTGAAATGTTGGCAACGCAACAGAATCTTGCATGATTTGTTGTACGATTTGCTTGCCGGTGATCGGTGCGAGTAGAATGCCGTTGCGCCCGTGTCCGCCAGCAAGCCAACAGTTTTGTTGAGCGGGGTGTGGACCGATGAAAGGAAGGCCTGTTGTCGATTGTGGCCTAAGTCCTGCCCACATGTTCGTAATTTTCGCATGCTTTAGAGAAGGGATGAGCGTTGTGATTTGACTGAGCAATTGTTGAACGCCGTGCACCGTGACGTCTCGGTTGCGCGAGGCTTCGGACGTCGCCCCGAGAATTAGCTCCCCATCTGGTTTTGGAACAACGTACATTCCTTTATAGAAGAGGGTCTGTTGCACCGCTGCTCGATCGGTCATTACCTTCACGATTTCCCCTTTTATCGGATGCACGTCCCAAAGAGCATCCAGTTCGGGCAAGGTGTCTACGCCTGTGGCAATGACGAGCTGGTCGGCGTGCAAGGTGCCAGATGTCTCTCTACACCGTTAATGAGCGGTTTGATGACGGTTGTGTCCAAGTACAGGTCGACGCCTTTTGAGACGATGGCTTGTGTGAGTGCCGCGCGGTTTGAGCGGGTTGGATATGCGCCTCGTTTGGGAAGTGCAATCCTCCGATCGCTTCGGGTGAGGTAGCAGGTGCGATGCGTTGCAATGTTTCTTGGTCCACATACTCAACGTGTTCCCCTTCGCGCTTTTGCCACGAATGGATGTCTTTCAGGAGCGTCATTTCGGTTTGATCAAAGGCCAGTTTGAGTGCGCCAGAGCGCGTCCAGCCAATGTCTGTACCGGTAAGTTCAGCCAATTCATCTTTCAGGTGCGCGTATAGTTCGCGGCTCTGTTTGGCTAGCGGATAAAGTTCGGACGGCCCTTCTAACTCTGCTTGCACTCCGAGCATTCCGGCTGCGGCAGCTGTTGTGCCAGAACCCGGCTGAGCTCGGTCGATGATCGCCGTTTTCAGCCCGTGATTGGCTGCATAATAAGCGGTGGATAAGCCAATGATGCCTGCCCCGACAATAAGCAGGTCATACGTTGGATGCATCATGTGTCGCACGATCCTTCCCGTACTGTTCATAAGTTTGGGAAGCCACTCGAGGGTTTTCGGATGACCATACTCCGGACATGATGGCAACACCAGAGGCTCCAGCTTTTTGTACGTCTTGTAAGTTTTCAGGTGTAATCCCACCAATCGCATAGACAGGTACGCTCATGTGTTGTGTGATATCTTCTAGCTGTGCCAACCCTCGTGGGTGATTCCCGGTTTGCTGTTCGTTTCGAAGACGTGACCGAAGTAAAGGTAGTCTGCCCCTTCTTCAGCTTGTGTGAGTGCTTCGTCTTTAGCGTGGACAGACGCACCCACTATCAAATCTGGATGTTTCGCTTTAAGCTCACGAATACGATAGGCGCTGCTTGCGGGCAAGTGCACCCCTTTTAGCCCCCAAGCTGCAGCAGCTTCGGCATGTGTGTTCAAGATCATTTGGTCTGTTCTAAGCCCTAAGCGAAGCATATGGTCAATCTGTTGTTTCAAACGTTGCAATGAAGCTTGTTTGTCCCTCACGTGAATCGTCGTAATATGAGGAACGCATTGTTTAAGAATGCGTATTTGCATATGAAATGGAAGTTGTGCGTCAGTTACTAAGTGCCAAGACATCGGTCTCACGCTCCTACTTTTGTATACACAAAAAAGCCGACCTCTTTGGAGAAAAGATCGACGAATGTCACATAGTAGGTACCATGCATGGTCACACATTCTACTTTCCTCCGCTGGTATCAACCAGTTCAGGTTCAAGAGTTTGAGTTTCCTCATCTCAGCCGTATGCGGGCACCCCTAGTAGCTTTTTTATAAATCAAGTATCTTTATGTTATCTTATCAATGAAGACAATTGTTCGTCAAACGTCACGTAGAGAGAGAGGAGAAAAGACATGTGGATCCAGTCTCAAAATAAGAAATCCATCCTCCATGTACAACAGATTACCGTCAAAGGAAAATATGTAGAAGGTGTACTCGGCAAAGGTTCGTTTTCGGAATGGAGCAGTACGCTCGGGAAGTACGAAACAACGGAGCGAGCACAAGAAGTGGTGAGTCACATATTTGAGCGCCTGAGCAGTGAGTCGCCAGATCGGCCTCTTATCAGATGCCAGAGAAGTAAAACGCCTATACATAATGACAGAAAAGGAGCGGATCGCATGTTAAAATCTGAACGAGTGAGACTGCGGAAAATGACGGAGGGCGACGCCAAACAGTACCACCGTTGGCGCAACGATTTGGATGTAATGAAAACGACGAATCCTTATTTAGATGTGTATACGCTTGAGGAAACCGAACAGTTTGTCAAGCAAGTCATGCTAGGTTCGTCGCACTCAAAGAGTTATATCATTGTTGATCGCGTGAGTAATGAGGCGATCGGTGTTACGTCACTGATCGGAATTGATATGAAAAACCGTAACGCAGAATGCATCATTGATATTGGGGACAAAGACTACTGGGGCAAAGGGTATGGACGTGAAGCATTCGGTCTCCTCCTAGCGTATAGCTTTTTGGAAATGAACCTGCATCGTTTGCATTTGCAAGTGTTTGAATTTAATACTGCCGCATTACAACTATATGAAAAGCTCGGCTTCACACGAGAAGGCATAAAGCGCGAAGCCGTCTATCGAAATGGAGAGTATTTTGATATTGTGCAGATGAGTCTATTAAAACGGGATTACTCGCTCGACACGACCCGCATCTAACACAAACACATCGGGGTTTTTCATTTGCTTCCACTCATCAAAACCGAACCCTAATAGAAGGGCCAACAGGTTGCCGTGGCTCACAACAACCGTGTACTTTGGAAGGCTGTCCAGCACAGCCCGACCTCTCGTAAGTGCGTCTCTAGCCGATTCACCACCAACGCACGTGTAGTCCGGGTCTTGAAAACTCCGCTCCAACGGGGAGAGCCACTCGTCCATCGGTTCTTCGCTTAGTACCCGCTCTCTTAGTCGCTCATCGGTTTGTACCGGAACGCCGCTCGCAGCACTAAACGGTGCAATCGTCGCCGTCGCCCGCGTGTAAGGGCTACTTACAATGTGAGAAACTTCTTTTTTATGAAAGAATGCAGCGAGATTCTTCGCCTGTTGTTCACCTTCTTTGGTGAGCGGTGCATCGGGCTCTTGCCCGGTTGCACGACAATGTCGAACGAGATAAATCATGAAATGGCCTCCTTGAGTGTTTGTCCTTACTACGAATTGATCCGAAGCGAAGTTTCGAAATGTTTTGCATATCGTTTACGGGTCTAGCATCTAATGAGATAATTTACGAAAACGAAAGGTGGTCTCGCCATTCATGAAAAACTAATGAATGATTCCGAGCAAATTGTAGAGGAGTTTTTGCAAGGGTTTATCGCCGTTCACGGTGATTCGTTAACGCGAATTGATGGCACAAATGTGGTCACACGTATTGATCAGGCCAAAAACAAAGTTGGCATCATTAGTGGGGGCGGCAGTGGCCATGAGCCGGCTCATGCGGGTTATGTTGGTCCAGGCATGTTAGATGCAGCAATCGCGGGTGAGGTGTTCACGTCACCTGGTGCCGATCAGTTTCTCGCCGCAATACAGGCAGCGGACAGTGGAAGCGGTGTGTTACTTGTGATCAAAAATTACAACGGCGATGTTATGAATGCTGAAATGGCTCAAGAAATGGCGGAGGCAGAAGGTATTCAGACCGAGATGATTATCGTAAATGATGATGTAGCCGTCGATGATCCTGCGAAAAGGAGAGGAATTGCTGGAACCGTTCTTGTGCATAAAATTACCGGTGCTGCAGCAGAAGCTGGAAAATCATTGGCAGAAGTAAAACAGCTTGGGAGAAGCAATCCAGCAGATGAGGAGTATGAGCGTGGCATTGTCAGCATGCACATTGCCGTCATCTTCGACACCGAGCTTTTCGCTTGCGACTGACGAAATGGAAGTTGGCATTGGCATTCACGGAGAACAAGGGATGGAAAGACGAAAAGTGATGCGATCAGCGGAAATAGCGCAACTGCTTACTGAACATACGTTAGAAGAGCTTGATGAGAACGGATCGTACGTGGCGCTTATTAATGGCATGGGCAGCACACCTCTTTTAGAACAATATGTATTCGCAAAAGATGTGCAAGAGCAACTTGAAAAACGAAAGGTCACGTTGAAGAAAATGTATGTCGGCGATTATATGACGAGTTTGGATATGGCCGGCGTGTCGTTAACGCTGCTCACGGTTGATGATGAACTCTTGCAACTATTGCACGCACGAGCAAAAACAACGACATGGAAGGAGGCGGGCAATGACGACTGAACAATTGCACGAATGATGAAAGAAACATACCAATTGATTCAAGACAATAAAGAAGAACTATCGGCACTCGATCAAGAAGTTGGCGACGGGGATCATGGTACGAACATGAATCGAGGTTTTCAGGCGGTTGTCGAGGAACTTCCAAACTGGGAAGGCGAGACATTCGCCACGACACTTCAAAAAATCGGGATGACGCTCATTTCAAAAGTTGGAGGGGCATCAGGACCATTGCTCGGGACGGGCTTTATGCGACTAAGCGCCTCGTTTAAGGACGAAGTAAACTGGGGCAACGGTTTGGAGAGTGCATCAGAAGGAATCGCTAAGCGCGGTAAGGCTGAAGTTGGAGAAGCAACATTGCTTGATGTGTGGTCGGCTGTTGGTGAATCGGTTCGTGAGCATGGGCTTGATTGGGACCGAGTAGCTGACGTTTCTCTCGATGCAATGGAGCGCACGAAAGCGTTAGAAGCGAAACGTGGCAGAGGGGCTTTACTCGGTGAGCGTTCAGTTGGACACCTGGATCCTGGCGCGGTCTCAAGCTATTATCTTTTTCAAGCACTGGCTCGGGTTATGAAAGGAGCCGATGATTAATGTCGAACGTAACCATTCTACTACTTTCTCACGTTGAAGAACTGGCACGAGGAGCGTCTAGACTACTATCAGAAGCGAATGCCGAAGTGGAGGTCATGGCTGTCGGTGGCTCGAAGATGGAGAAATTGGCACAAGTGTTGACCGCATCACACCGGTGATTGAGCGAATCGGTGAACAGAAAGAGATTCTCGTCTTTTACGATATCGGTAGTGCGAAGATGAACGCAGAAATTGTCCAAGAAATGTACCCTGATCGCACGATTGAAATCAGTGACGCTCCGCTGATCGAAGCAGGATATGTGGCGGTCATCACCGCAGGGCTTGGTTCCAACTTGCAAGAAGTGAAAGAAAAAGCAGAAGCTGGGTATAAGAAAGGGCGTTGACACTTGTGACAATCCGAAAAATCACCCTAGTAGACGCTCCGCAACTATTTGCTCTCACCGAAACGGGCAGAGAGTATTTACGCACGTGGTTGCCGTGGGTGGACAAAACAACTAACATATCACATACCGAAGCGTTTATTGAAAGCTCGTTGAATGCGATGAACGATAAAAAAGGCGAGACGTATGTAATCCTAGAAGAAGATCAAGTCGTTGGTGTCATCAGCTTCAACCTCATTGATTGGCAAAACAAAACGGCTTACATTGGATACTGGATCGGTGAGATTCATCAAGGAAAAGGTTAATGACCGAAGCAGCAAGAACATTGGTTGACCGTGCCTTCTCAACATTGGCCATGCATAAAGTCGACATACGAGCAGCCGAAGGGAATGACAAGAGCCAAGCCATCCCTAAAAGGCTAGGCTTTACCGCTGAAGGAACACTAAGAGAAGTAGAAAACGTCAACGGAACCTACCACAACCATGTTGTATACGGCATGCTCCGGAACGAATGGCAAACGTAAAACAACCTTTGGGGCACTTTGCTCGGCAAAGTGCCCCAAAGGTTTAGCGTATTTTAGCCTTCCCCTTAGATCGCACGCCAGGTGCAGGGATGCCTGGTATTTAGATATGCCTGTCTTTAGATTGTGATACCTAGCGAGGCATACTTGCGCTTATCCGGTTACTGCTAACAGCACATACTAGGTATGAAAAAGCTTCTGCCAAGTCCCCCCTCTCGATTTCGTTCAAACGCCAACAAGCTGTCGGCATGAGTCATGCCGAGGACAATTCTGTCTATCATCGCACCTTCGGTGCCGATGGTTGTTCGTCACTGCAAGGGTTGCTGGCAACACGGAAAACGTTTGCCGAAGGGTAAAAAGTTGTGACCTAGGGTCACCACCTGGCACAAGCATGTGATCTCCTGTCACTTATGTGACAATTCAGCCTCAAACCGGCGGCTTTCGGCCTCAACGGTCACATATATCGGGATTTGTGACCGTTGAATCCATTTATGTGCGCATCCACGTTTAAAATGATGATTTTTCCTTCTCAAGTGTCACATTAATGAATATATGGGACATTTGGGCATCTTTCCACACCGTGACCAGTAGGCCGAAACGTGAACCGTTTCGTCGTTATGCTCTGAAGTGTAAGCATCCGCGTGCAGTGGAAAGCAACAAACTGTGCAATTAGGAAAATGTTAAGTTCATTCTATATAGATCACTGATCTGCTAAAATTCCCTAACGGTTATACAATTAGCGGTTTTTGTGAGCAAATACCTCCTCAACTTCGGTATACAGTAAAATCAAACATCTGTGTATACTCTGATGCAAGGGTTGCTCGGGCAACTCGATGCGGAAGCGAACGTGACGGTTTTATGGACGACGCTCTAACATCCCCAGCTTCAACCGTCTCATCGGAGGCTTGGGCTACACTTACAGATGCGTAAAGAAATAACAGTAGAGTGATGAACCTCTGAACTAAAAGTACACTTTCCCGACCTTCTAAAATGTATAAAAACCGAGAGCACGGCGATGAGCCGTGCTCTCGGTTTTTTACGATTTAACTGTTTACCCAATCTGCAATTGATTGTACGGTATCACTCATAATTTGAAGGGACGTGGCAGTATCCTCCACTTCAAGGGAGTGATCGGCGTGGGGAACGACGTTGACTTGATGCAATCCTTGTAACTGCTGCACAATCTTTTCATCGTAATGTGGGTCTTGGTCGCCAATGACGAGTAGACTTCGGTTTTTCGTGGCGAGTAATGACTCCTTTAAAGGTTCAAGTTTCACGAGCGGGGTAAGGGCAATCCATTTTGCATCGTGGAATCGTTCATCTTCTAACAGTCCGCCGATGAGCGGAATTGTACCAATGGACTTACCGAGGAAAATGGTTTCTTGGTAATGACCTTCCCGCAGAATGTCATCAACAACAGGGGAGACGTCGTTCATCATCTCTTCTAAAATCGTCTCGAAATCCGATTCGAATAATTCTGGACTATATGAATATTCGATATGAACAAAGTCGATTTGCTTTTGTTTCATGAGCATAGAGGCATAGTGAAACAGGGGTTTGTCATACGTATAACCAAGCCCTGAAAACATAAAACAGATGCCTTTCATGCCATTTTGTACGTGCGTGTAGTCGATGGAGCGTTCTGCTTTTGTTTGGACAGATAGCTTCTTCACGTTTACCGACTCCTTTGTTGACGTCTTTAATTGTAGTATACGTTACCTTTAGACGAAGAAAAAGAACAAGGGTAAGTTTTTTAGTGTCGTTGCTTTTTATGGACAAATAGAAAGGGTGAGTTTCTTGAACATCTATGAAAGCAATCATAAGGAACACGATTCGGTTAAAGAACACTCGCACGATCGCTTTCAGATCTTGTACGTGTTAGAAGGTTCAGGTGTGTGTGGTTTCCAACATGAACGGCAACTGATAAAAAAGGACAGCTTGATTCTCATTGCTCCACGTCAGTTACATTCCATTCATGCGGAAACGAAAATGACGAACCTTGTTCTAGACTTTACGGAACTCGATCTCGAGGAGAATGGTCGTAATATCTTGTTACCCCAAGCGTTTTCAACATCAGCTGTTCTGAATCTGAACGTGTATGAGTGCAACGATTTTAAACAATTGCTTCGGAAAATGCTCTATGAAAAGCGTTATGGCGATGAACTTCAGTCTTTAATTATCCAGGCACATTTAATGGAGATTCTTGTGCTCATCATACGAACAACTGATGATCAGCGGAAACAATCGGACACCGGTCTTGCTGAACGTTTAAAAGAGTATATTGATAAGCGTTATTTTGATATTGAAAGTGCTGAAGATATGGCGAGCATGATGAATGTGAGCAAACGCTACATCCAAACGATTTTTAAAGATCGGTATGACCGAACCCCGATGCAGTACTTAACGGAAATTCGCATCCGCGTCGTCAAGAATCTATTGTTAAATACGGATAAAGATATTATTTCAATCTGTTTTGAAGTAGGGTTTGAATCGGTTTCAACGTTTTATCGAATCTTTAAGAATGCGGTAGGTATGCCTCCGAATGCGTACCGTCATCAGAACGACAAGATCTATCAATAATACGTTCTGAAAATAAGAAACGTTTCTTAATTCAGTAAGACAGCACACAATTGATTTGCTTAACTATGTATAGATAGGAGAGATTGTATGATTAATAGTCTGTACATTATGAATTTATCGTCTTTAGAACGCGTATACGCCCAAGCTGACCGCGACCGTCTCATACAAGCGAGCCACGTGCTTCGAGCACCGATGGACACTTTGGACGTGTATAAACATAAAGAAGCGCTAGAACAGGTGGATGTGATTTTCTCAGGATGGGGTGGCCCGACCCTCGATGAGCAGTTTCTGCAGGCAACCCCCAAACTGAAAGCGTTTTTTTATGCAGCGGGATCTTTGCGAACGATCGTGACAGAAGCGGCTTGGGAACGAGGCATTCGATTTTCATCTGCAAATGCCGTAAATGCCATCCCTGTCGCAGAATATACGCTTTCACAAATTCTATTTGCTCTAAAACAAGGATGGCCGATGATCCGACGTGTAAAGGAATATCAATCGTTTCCGGCTAAACCGTATCGTGAAATTGCGGGTGCATACGGTTCAACCGTTGGCATCATCTCTTTAAGTAAAGTCGGAAAGCTCGTATGCGAGCGATTAAAGACGTTTGATGTGAATGTTCAAGTGTATGATCCATATGCAACCGATGAACAGATTAGAGCTGCAGGGGCTACGCGCTCGACGTTAGCGGCGATTTTCGCAGAATCTGATGTTGTATCTTTACACGCACCGCTGCTTGAGGAAACGAAAGGCATAATTCACGGTGACCACTTCCAATCTATGAAAGCCAATGCCAGTTTTATTAATACGGCACGGGGTGAAATTATTCGTCAGCAGGATCTTGTGCGTGTGTTCGGTGAACGGCGAGACTTGACTGCCGTGCTGGATGTGACAGACCCAGAACCTCCCTTACGTAATGATCCGTTGTGGAAGTTAGACAATGTGATTGTGACGCCGCACATCGCCGGGAGTGAAGAACGAGAATGTGCACGGATGGGTGCGCTTATGGTTGAAGAATACTTACGTTATCAAGCGGGCGTGCCACTGGAACATGAAGTCACCCGAGCCCAGTTTCATATTCAAGCATAAAGGAGGCCGTTGTATGAAAATCGGAGTTTGTTCCATTACATTCCGTCAAAAAACAGTGGATGAAGTTATTGAGATTGCAAAATCAGCATGCCTAGATGCGATTGAATGGGGAGCGGATGTGCATGTGAAGCCTGGAGACATTCTGCACGCACAACAAGTCAAACAAAAGACCGAGGCGGCGAAGTTAGACGTTAGCTCTTACGGCTCTTATTATGTTGTCGGTAAAGGAGAAGACTTTCAGCCAATATTGGATACCGCCCGTGCATTAGGGGCACCTTCCATTCGAGTATGGGCAGGGGACAAAGGCTCTGAAGCGATGACTGAGGAAGAACGATCAATTGTCACTGAAGCGTTTATAAACATTGGGGAAAGGGCCCGTGCTACCGGAGTACGGGTGGATGTTGAATATCATAAAGGGACACTCACTGACACGCCCAAAAGCGCCGAGCAACTAATGAATGAAACGAATCACGAAAATGTCCGCTTGTATTGGCAGCCAGCTGAAAGTATTTCCTACTCAGAGCGGATGGCGTCGATTGAACAGTTGCACACTTGGATCCGTCACGTTCACGTATTTCACTGGATGGATACGACGCGTCTTCCACTTCGTGACGGGGCCGAAGATTGGCTACGTTACATTGATCAACTTGCCGGTGCTGACCGATATTTTTTATTGGAATTTGTGCGGGGCAACGATGATCAACAATTTTTAGATGATGCTCGTGTATTGAAGAAATGGCTTAGCCGAAAATGAGAACTGTAAGCCGAAACTAGTAAGACAATGCCAGGCTCATTCTTTACAATCATGTATAACGATTAGACAACTAAGGGGGGGATGGAGATGACGGCAACGGTTCCTAAAAAGAAGAAATCAGGCCAATCCTACATATGGTATCTGTTTTTACTACCGACGATTGTTGGGATTGTGCTTTTCATTCTCTACCCGGTATATGAATCGTTTCGACTTAGCTTCTTTCGGTCATCTGGGACGAGTGAAACGTGGGTCGCATTGAGCAATTACGAACGAGTACTTACTTCGTCATCGTTTTGGAATTCGGTGTACAACACCTTTTATATAGCATTTTTTCAATTGCTTATTGCCATTCCACTCGGGTTTATTATCGCGTCATTAATTAATAGCATCATAAGATTTCAAAATTTTTTTAAATCGGTATTTTTCCTTCCGCACGTGACTTCAATGGTCGCAGCGGCGATGATCTTTCCTTTGTGTTGCACCGGAAATGGGGTTGTTCAATTACTTTCTTGATTCACTCGGATTACCGACGTCTTCGTGCTATCTCATCCTGATAGTTCCAAAGGTGGCGTCGTTCTACTCACCGTCTGGCATTGGCTCGGATTCGTAATTATTATTTGTCTCGCAAACTTACAAGCGATTTCTTCAGAGTTGTATGAAGCGGCTGACATTGACGGGGCGAGTGGTTTGCAGAAATGGTTCTTCATTACAATTCCGAATATGGGAGGAACATTTGCGTTCTTACTCGTCATCGGTTGGATCGCTGGACTGCAACGTTTCAACGAAGTGTTCGTTTTTGGAGGCGCGTCAGGAAGTCCAAGTCGCTCCTTGCAGACAATGGTGTTGTTCATCTATGAACGAGGATTCAGTGGCTTTGAATTTGGAATCGCTTCAGCAGCAACAGTGATTCTATTTATCATCATACTCGTGCTTACGCTCATCAACCTGCGATTAGCACGTGTGAGAATGTAAGGGGGGAGACCGGTGGCTAAACGACGTAAAATCATAAACGCTCTTATCACAGTGTTTCTATTCGTTTTTGGGCTCATCGTTATTGCTCCTTTTATTTGGATGATTACGGTCAGCTTTGACCGGCTTGCGAATATACAAATTCCGTTTCCTCCATCTCTCATTCCCGACGAACCGGCGCTCTTCAACTATGAACTCGTGTTTGAGAATGGAAGAATTTTTCGTGCCTACATGAATTCAGCCTTTGTCACGTTTGTGTCAGTCGCGATTCAAGCATCGGCAGCGCTTCTTGGGGGTTATGCGTTTTCCAAAGGCCGGTTTAAAGGCAAACGAATGTTATTTATCCTCGTGCTCGCCACGATGATGGTGCCGATTGAAGCGCGTTTAATCCCGCTTTACCAAATGTTTAATCAAGTGAATCTCATTAATACGTTTTGGCCATTAATTTTACCGACCATTTTGTACGGTTTAGGCATCTTCTTATGCAAGCAATATTTTGATCAATTGCCAGACACGTTGCGAGAAGCAGCTCGCATTGATGGGGCAGGAGAGTTTAAAACATTTTTCCGAGTTTACTTGCCGCTTGCAGGCCCGATTACTGCCACTCTCGTGATTTTGTCATTCATGTCCAATTGGAATGAATTCCTCTGGCCGCTCGTCGTCATCAATTCGGAGAGCTTACAGACGATCCCGCTCTTTTTAGCCAGTTTCTCACAACAAAATCAGACGCAAATCGCAGGGATGACGATGGCGCTTGCGACGATGAGTGTATTACCCATTATTGTGTTGTTTCTCTTTTTACAACGATACATTATTCAAAGCATTGCACTTAGCGGAATCAAAGAATAAAAACTTAGGGGAGGGTTTATTGTGCACAAACGTTGGATGAGAAAGGTAGGGATGGTTGGCGCTGTAGCTGCACTCACGCTTGCTGCTTGCAACGGTGAAGAAGACGCTGGCTCAGGAGATGATGCAACGGGGGATGGTGAAAGTTCGTCCTCAGGAGACGCCGATACCCTACGGGTAGCGCTCATAGGCGGTTATGAAATGTCTTCGACAACGGACCGATTACAGGGGAAACAGTCGAAGGATTAGAAGTCATTAAAGACGAATTTGAGTCGCAAAACCCTGATATTGAGGTAGAGTTTATCGTTATGCCGTGGAGCAATCACGTGGCGAACACGCAAGCGATGATGAGCAGTGGTGAAGCCGACATTTATCAGATGCCAGGCATTAATGATTTCGCAGCCCAAGGCATGTTAGAACCACTGCAACCGCTCATTGATGAAGACGGTTTTGATTTGAATGTGTATATCGATAATCAAGTAGAAGGTTGGCTCACCCAAGGTCCAGATGATGATGACTTAGCCATTTATGGTTTGCCTGCCTTTGGTGACTCTCGATTTGTTGCCTACGACGGGCAATTATTCGAAGAATGGGGAGTAGAACCGCTGTCCGATTACCCAGATATGGAAGAAATTCTTGAAAAAGCGGAACAGATGACAGGAGAAAATCCAGTGACCGGTGAACAAAACTACGGCGCTTGGTTCTCTGGAGAGCACAGTACGTTGTTCCAGCTCGTCAATGCCGCAGAAGGTCAAAACGGGCAGTGGGGAGAAGGGTATGAATGGTCAGAGATTGAATTCGCCTTTAACTCAGATGAGATGGTCACTGGATTAGAGTGGTTAGTTGACATTAATGAATTCACACCCGATGGCAACATGAGTGCTCAAGGCAATGAGCAATGGATGACCGAAAACAACAACATCGCCATCCGTCTTCACGCCGAATCCGCCGAAATTATACAACAAGTCCAAGCCCAAGGGTTAGAAGACAGAATTCATGTCGTGCAAGAGTTTAAAAACGATGAGGCATTGGCGGTATGTTCGCAGGCAGTCCACTTTCCATTGCCGCAGATAGTGAGAACCAAGACATCGCTTTTGAGTTTCTAAAATTTACGGCAAGTGACTTTTTCCAAGAGTTTATGTGGGAACAACATAGCGGCGTACCCGTCGTTGAAGCCGCAAGTGATTGGGCGAGCATTCAAGAGCTCGAATTGATGGAGGGGGTACTAGAGGCAGCAGCGAGTCCTTGGACACCTCGTTATCCATGGTCATCGTCACAACCAAGGTATATTTTGCAAACGGCAGTTGAAGATGCACTCACCGGAGGGACAGATGCTGAGGATGCACTAGAAAATGCTCAAGCAGAAAGTGAGCAATGGTTAGAAGATCGCTAATTAAAGCTTTGACCGAGACGAACCTACGTCGTCTCGGTCATTTTTGCATGAAAGGGTGAAGAAAAGGTGACAACACCTCGGACGTTTGCTGAAGAAGAGTTGAAACGCATGAAAGCAATGTATGCGTTACCGGATTTGCGGATGAAATTAGACGATCGGTTTGAAACAGAACAAATTCTGATCCAATCCGGTGCCCAACAGTGGACGCTGACAGCAGGTAGTGAGCGGGCCCTACTATACGGGGTATACGATTTTTTGCGGCTCGTGCTAGGCGTGGAGTGGCCATACCCAAATCGAGGCGCGCAGTTTGTAGGTCCGACCGCGCAACTGAGTGATGTTCGCATTCACTCCCATCCTAAGTTCCGACGTCGCGGTCTCGTATTTGAAGTGAACTTTGATGCCGACTATATTGTCGCTTCCATTGATTGGGCAGCGAAACAAAAACTAAACGAGCTGTTTTTTACGTTTCTCGTATGGGACGAAGTAAAAGAACGAGCAGCTCCAGAGTTACAGCGCCGTGGACTCCGGGTAACGTTAGGTGGACATAGCATCGATTATTTGAATCAGAAGTTTTCATTGTATGGAGAAGTCGGGGATCTCGAGTACGAGCAAGCGTTTATTGAGCAGTTACAAATGTATGTAAAAGACAACCCGCTCATTTCAAAGGTATCGTTGTGGCCACGGGATATTGCGGGTGCGGTCGATCTCGCGCATTACATTCGCTTTTGTGAACGAATGGATGAGGCTCTCGATATCCCTGTCGAGCATATTGCGTATAATGCCGGGTTGGATTGGCGGTTGCTAGAGAAACGCGCGAGCACATCGAGTGAACTACCGACGTTATTCGCCTACTGGGGGCGTGATTATCATATGAACGCAGCACCAGACGAGCGCGGGGGCCGAGCGTTATCGAACTGGCTTGCCACGAATGATGTTACCGTATTTGAATACTATAGCGATCATTTCATGCAAACCGACCTGTTCCCCCCGCTCCCAAAACGTATCGAAAAAGATGCAGCCGAGTATCACGCCGCGGGTGTACAAGGAATGCTTAATCTTGTCGTTCCGTATTCGGGGATGATCCATTTTACAACAAGAAATGGTACGACTTGCAAGCGCAAAATAGTTACGCGTTCTCACGGGCGGTGTGGGGCGAAACAGACGTACGGACATTCAACGTTATGAACGCCGAACTCGAACACATTTTGAGCGCATTCACAGCATTCAACGTCCCGCTGTTCCCGCACCGTGTCGTTGATCCGCCCGTAACCATTGAAAACGAGGCACTCGCCGAGCGCGTCATTGAGCAGTTGCACATCGCCAAGCAGCAGATCGGCGATATAGATGATACCTATGAGGAAGCGTACATGGAATATTTGCGCCAGCGCCTCCACACATTGCAAGCCTCATGGACCCGTTTTTTGAAAATGAGCAAGACCGATCGTTGAAAATAAAAGACGTATCACTCTTTATGAGAAAAGGAGTGATTAGCATGAGTGAGTCATTGCACATCGTATCCGTTGATTTTAAAGACGGAGAAGTTACGCTCACAAGTGAGCAAGCAAAGGTTAGTGCCCATGAGCTTTACCGCTTAGGTGCCGACCTTGTCATGGAAAGCGGTTCTGTAGAACTGGAGATGAACTATTTTGATGAAGAAGGAATGACGGTAGAATCCGCAAGTACGCCATTTCGAAGTGCAAATATTGATGCTAAAGAAGGAATGGACGTGTATGTGTACGGCCGAGCACCAGAAAACGCCGTGACCGCTTCTTTGTCCATCACGGCAGGAATGGCAGCGGCGGCGAATTTGCGTAACTTGAACATTCGCTGGGAGAGTCAATTGGAACTGGATACCGAGGATAAAGAAGATTTGGGGGATATGTTCTGAGCACGATCACATCCAATGCTGCTCAAAATGAGTACGGTGAGTTATTCTTTGCAACGAATGGAGATCCTGCACTTTTTCAAGTGATTGATTTATACACAGGTGAGCGTATCTTTGAAGAACGCATCCCAGGTATTGATACGGCTTGGGGCATTGCCATCGGGTCAGATGAGAACGTGTATTTCTCCGGCACGAGCAACCGCATGTTGTATCGGTATGATCGCGTAGAACAACGCATTGAAAATTTAGGAACCAACCCTTCTGAGCCATGGGTATGGAATTTAGCCGCAACAGAAGATGGGAAGATTTACGGAGGAACGATGACGAGCGCTATGGTGTTTGAATACGACATTGCCAGTGGAACGTTCACGAACCTCGGCAGTATGAGTGAAACCGATCAGTATGTTCGTGGCATTGGTGCGACGGATCGCTACATTTATGCAGGTATTGGTATGACAGCGGGTGTCGTGAGAATTGATCGTGAAACAGGAGACCGCGACGAAGTACCGATTCCTAATGCCGGACAAGAGGGCATTATTGCGAACATTGAAGTGTACGCAGGCAAGCTGTTCATTCGTTCCGGCTGTTGTACCGTGTTCGTCATTGATGAACAGACCCATGAACTGCTGCAAACGTTACGATACCGAAATGAAATCTCCCCTCCAAACCCTAATAATGAGCGTGATCTTTATTATACGAGAGGGACGAGATTGTACTATTACAATATGGAAGAAAACAAAGAGCATGCTGTTTCTAATGTGAGCAACTTGTCTGATGCGGATATGCGGTCTCTTGGCTGGTTGAAAAAAGAAGACGAGTACGTTCTCATCGGATTAAATCGTCTTGCAGAAGCGTTTGAATATAAGCTGGATCCGGTGAATTTCAGTTTTTGACGATTGACGCCGCTCCGACAGGGGTGCCTATTCATTCAATAGAAATTGGGTTTGATGGCAACGTGTATATGGGTGGTTATCATCGGGGAATGACGATTTATGATACTGTTTCTGAAGAGATTCTTCATAGCGTGGAGAATATGCAACAATCGGAAGGCATCGGCTTTATGAATGGGAACGTCTACTTCGGTACGTATGGCCAAGCGAGAATCTATCGATACAACCCTTCCGAACCGTTTGACTATGGAACGAATCCAGAAATGTTCAAAGCGATTGGTGAAGCCCAAGACCGCCCGTTTACGTTAACGTCTGGGGACGATCATTTATTCGTCGGAACCATCCCAGATTACGGTCAGCTTGGTGGTGCGCTATCGATCTATGATGAAACAAACGATCGTTGGGACGTTCACCGTCATGTCGTACAAAACCAGAGCATTGTCGGACTAGCGTATCTAAATGGAAAGGTGTACGGAGGTACATCGATTTGGGGTGGAGATGGGTCAGTGCCGACCGAAGATCATGCGAAGCTGTTTGTTTGGGATGTCGAGAAAGGAGAAGTCGAGACGGTACTCACCCCGAACGTTTCTGGCAGCGATATGCGACCAAAAATGATCGGAGAACTTGCGGTCGGTCCCGACGGTTTCATTTGGGGGCTAATGGATGGAACGGTGTTTGCAATGAATCCTGACACGCTTGAAATTGTGAAAAGTAGAGTCATCTACTCAAGTAATTTCAGTGCAAGCAAATGGCGCCCATTTCATTTGCGATTTGCTCCGGACGGACTCATCTATACGACGGCAGGCAGGAAGTTGACAGTAATTGATCCAGAAACGTTGCATCACCGCCTCATTGAAAACGACGTTCACCTTATGACCGTTAATGAGCATAACGAGTTGTACTTTGCGTCTGGATTTACAGGTGCAAACCTTCTAAGAAAACGAGTCATCAATCACCGTCCTACCGTTTAGGCAATATGCTTGGCCCCATCAAGGTCGATGGGGCCAAGCGCTTGATTTATAGATGTAAAACGAGTTGTAATTCATCACAATATACGTCGGGTCCTAGCTTCATAGAACGACTGATCTTTCCGTATTGTTCAAAACCTAAACGATGGTAAATGTTAAGGGCGGCTTCGTTATTCGTTGCTAACGTGACATGTATTTGTTCAATAGCGACTTTTTCTCGCGCCAAGTCAATGGCGCTTTCCAACAGACGTGCGCCGTATCCTTTTCCTCTGTACTCAGGTGTAACATAGACGGCAAGCAAGGTCGCTTTATGTGTCAGCTTTTGTTGCTCATTCATTGCAAGGGTTGTCATGCCAACAAGTTTCTCGTGATCGAAAGCACCAAAAGTGGCAAGGTCATCCCGAAACAAATGGTTTTGGAACGCTTCTAAATTCAGGCTCTTTTCTTCGTCAACGCTTGATGCAAAGCATTCTGGACATTGTTCTAATGACTCTAATCGTAACGAACGGTATATGTTACTATAACGTGCATCCAATTGAATAATTGACATGATTCGACTCCCTGAATTTAATCTTTTTTGTGTAGCACATCTTCGTATTCTGCGTGTCGTTCAAACTCTGCTTTAGCAAACGGACATAGTGGCATGATCTTCTTCCTTGCTGCCTCATTTCATCCACCACGGAAGCGACTAGCTTAGAAGCCGTCCCCTTTCCACGCATTTCGTCAGATACATACGTATGGTCAATAATGACCATAGAACTGCCTGAAGGAACAAAAGTGATCTCAGCAAGCATCTCCCCGTCTGTATTCTCAATCACATGCTTTCGTTCTTGTCGCTTGATTTCCATTATGAAGATCCTTATGAATGTATTGGAGGGCACCGCTTGGGCATAAATTGACCGTATGTTCGACTTGTTCAGGGTTCTCTTTGTCGGGAAGAATCCACGGTCGTCGCTCTGTATCAAAAACGTCTGGTGAGTTTCCGACACATTCTGCCGCGTGTTCGCACATGTCTTTATTAAAGTAGACATTGATCTTTTCACCATAGTATTCTTTAAAGCCACGTTCTTTAAGGTCTGTACTTTTCATGTTTTCATACCTCCTACTTTTAGTATACTTTTTACCCTTCTTGATTGAGAGGTAAACGACACCGGGTTAATAGAAACAAGCTTGCATTTTGTTGTCGTCAGGATCATAAAATGTGAAAAATCGCTGATCCGCATCTTCTTCAATTGAACTTACTTGAACGTCAAGCTCTTGAAGATGCTGATGAGCTCGTGTAATGTTACTCGTATAAAATATAGGGTACGTCGTATTCGTTTTTGCTAAAGGCGTGCCTTCTTCAATTGTGAAAGGCGCTGAATGATCGCCAAAGCCTAAGATTGCATATTGTTCACCCTGGTGCAACAGCGTGAACTGTAGTTTTTCATGGTACCAGCGTATGGACGCTTGGAGTCTTTGACGGTAACACAAATCGTATCGACACGTTCTAACATAATGTTTCACGCTCCTGTCTAATGATTACTCATTCGAGATTCGTCCACAAATTCCTCTATTAAAAAAAGCTTAAGATTCGGATTTTTTATTGGTGAGCAAGATATAGTATAGATACATAGAGAGGAGAGTATTTCATGAAACAACAAGGATTAGCAGCGAACGAACGAATTCAATCACTCGACATCATTCGGGGGATTGCACTTCTGGGAATCGTTTTAGCCAACATGTCGTTTTTCAAGTCACAAGCTATTATGAGTGAGGTAATGCTAGTGCAAGGGTATGTGTTGCCAGGTGGTGGGTTTGATGCGGCAACTCGTCTATTTACGACTGCATTTATTGACGGGAAATTTTACCCGATGTTCAGTATGTTGTTCGGGCTTGGGTTTTATATCTTTTATCATCGATTGCTTCAAAAAGATGTGAATGCAACGCGCGTCTTCGTGCGGCGCCTCGTTTTTCTCATCGTCATCGGGCTCGTACATCTCTTCATGATTTGGTCCGGAGATATTTTGTTTACATACGGAATTACAGGATTCTTGCTCCTAGCTTTTGTGTCAAGAACGCCAAAGACCATATTAATTTGGGCGGGTAGCATCCTTGTTAGTGCGACGGTTCTGCTGACATTACTAAATGTTCTCGGTGGAATTGGAATACAGCTTTCCAAATCCGCGGGCCTCTCATCGTTATCTGAGATGAAAGCGTACGAAACAGCATTGGCAGAGCAGATGGCAGGCGGCGGGTATGCAGAAGTGTGGTTGGCGCGCTTGCCAGACGTCTTGCTCATGTTCTTCAATGCGTTTATGGTTATTCCCGGCATTTTTCCTCTTTTCCTGCTCGGTTTATATTTTGGGAAGAAGGGGATGTTCAAAAACGCTCAGGAGTACGCTCGGTTGTGGAAAAAGATTTGGGTGCATAGCTTGTGGGCAGGTTGTTAGGAACAATTGTCGTTACCGCACTCATCCACAATTTCACGCCGCTACCGAGTGCAGTTGGATTTGGGTTAGCCCAAGGGTTACGCACGTTGACAGGGCCAATTCTTATGTTGTTCTACGTCTCTTCGCTCGTGCTTCTTACCCAAAAAGAAACATGGCAACGAATGTTGAAGCCATTTGCAAATGCCGGCCGAATGGCACTCACCAACTACCTCATGCAAAGTATCGTACTCGTTTTCGTTTTTTATGGCTTTGGCTTTGGACTGTACGGTCAAGTAGGCGAAGGAGTAGGATTTCTCATCGGTGTCGGCCTGTTCGTCGTTCAAGTTATTCTCAGCACACTGTATTTAAAGAAATTCAACCAAGGTCCAATGGAATACGTGTGGAGAAAGTGGACGTATGGACGCAGCAACGGGTAACGACTTGTCACTGAAATCTGCGCTCTAGTTTACGGATTGTGCGCGCAAGTTCGTTATCAGACTACTTACCATTCGAATTAGAGCGCAGATTGTAAAGTGTGGCCATGACGAAACATGAAGGAGGGATCGGAGTGATTCATATTGAAACACCTAGACTACAGTTACGTGAGTGGGAAGCCGGGGACACCGATCCTTTTTACTCGATCAACAGTGACCCGAAGGTGATGGAACATTTCCCGAGCACGCTATCAATGGAAGAGTCAGCAAATCTACAGAAACGTATTATTGAAGAAATGAGCGAATACGGCTACGGATTGTATGCCGTAGACTGGAAAGAAACCGGACAATTTATTGGATTTATCGGCTTTCATCACGCCACCTTCCCCGCTGATTTCACCCCGTGTATCGAAATTGGTTGGCGTTTATTTCCAAATGCTTGGGGGAGAGGGCTAGCTACTGAAGGGGCAACCGCGTGCTTAAACCATGGCTTCAGTGAGCTAGGCTTTACAGATGTTTACAGCTTCACAGCGTGTACGAACGAACCGTCCATACGCGTGATGAAACGCTTAAATTTTGCCTTTGAGAAGACATTCCAACACCCAAATATCGCAGCCTCGCACCGATTGTCTGAACATGTTTTGTATAGTACGAATGCAAAACGATGGTTGGGTGGATAAATTGTTTTGGACTTGAGGTTAGCTCAGCGCACTTATTTAAAGGCTACGGAAATTTTTAGCTGCTTTTATTTTGCAATTCCTCAGGAGCCTAATGAATTGAGGAATTGCATTAAATTTGTTTGAAGCATTCTTATTGCAAGCGTTACCATTAAAGATAGACAAAGAATAATATGTATGGTCTAATAAAATGGGTTATAACATTTTGAATTTTGTGCAATCGTTTGCACGGAAAAGGGAGGAGATTCATATGAAGTATCACTACGGTTTGATTGCGACGGGCTGCTTATTGCTCATGGCATGTGCCCCGGATCGTGAAGAAGAAGCGAGTGTTGAAGACCCAGACAATACTGAAAGTGAAGGTGCAGAACCTGATAAACCAGATCAGCTACATATGTGGATTCATGACAATGATGAGCAAGCCAATGCCATTGAAGACATGGCAAGTCAGTATACCGAAGCTACAGGTATTGAAGTTCAGTTGACACGGATGAATTATGATGACCAAGCCGAGAACATTGCGCTAGATGGACCAGCAGGCACAGGGCCTGACATATACTTTAAGCCCCATGATTATACCGGTGAACTTGCTGTGCAAAGTCTCGCAGAGCCTCTAGATTTGGATGAAGAGCAACTCGAACGATTCACTCCAGAGAGCTTACAGGCGATGACCTATGAAGGGGAATTATACGGTTTACCATTTGTCTCAGAAACGGCAGCTTTATTATACAATGTGGAGCTCGTTGAAGAAGCTCCTGAGACGATTGAAGATTTGTTACTGATCGCTGAAGAGCTGACAGACGCAGGGAACGATGAATATGGGTTCCTGACTGTTCCCATCTATTATTACTCTCATTCATTTATTACAGGTTACGGTGGTTATATATTTGGAGAAAATGAAAGCGGTTACGATGTTGGAGACGTTGGTTTAGCAAATGATGGTGCTATTGAAGGCGCCAAGCGATTTCAGTCTCTGTTTGAAGATGGTTTGATTCCGTCATCGATCAACCCTGAGATTCAAGACGGGTTATTTGCAGAAGGCAAGATTGGCGTTTCGCACACAGTCCTTGGAATATCAACCCTTATGGTGAAGCCATTGGTGAGGAGAACTTGCGCTCAGCTCCGCTTCCTGTTTTAGAAAATGGAGAGCCAGCTTCGTCACTTGTTGGGTTTAAGTCATGGCTCTTATCCCCTTATTCTGAACATCAATATTGGGCGCAAGACCTTATGCTTCACCTTACGTCAGATGAGCAGAACATGTCTTATTATATGGCTACTGGTGAAATGCCTGCCGTATCAACGTTATTAGAGGCACCAGAAATAGCGGATGACGAATTGATGTCAGGTTTTGCAGAGCAAATTGTAAATGGAGAGCCTATGCCAAATGTACCTGAGATTGATCCAGTATTTGGGGCAATGGGGGATGCGATGTTGTTCTTAGCAGATGGTGAAGATGCAGATGAAATTATGACGGAGGCAGTGGAGCAAATTCAACAAGATATTGACACGATGAATTAATGTCCGTTTGTGCCGAAATTAAAAAAGCAGCAGGTATACAAAACCTGCTGCTTTTTTAATTTAGCGCTCTTCCCCAACCATTGGCGATTTGTATGAACTGTTGTGACTCATAAAACTGTTGTGCAGGCAGACGCTCGTTGCGGTTGCCTGTATTGACAAAAAGCTGGTCTGCCCCGAAGCTTTTGCCCCAATCCTCTGCAGCACATAAGAGCTTAGAAGCTATACCTTTTCCGCGATGGTTCTCATCGGTGACTAAGGTGACGATACGAACATATGTCGCGTCTTTTTCATAATACATGCTCGCATGTAGGCCAATCATGCCGAGTATTTCTTTGGAGTGGTGTTCGTGAGTTACATAAGTTCGATAATCAGGGTGTGTGGAGAATTTTTGTAAACGTCGTTCCATACGTGAAGTGTTCGTTAGGTAGCCTAATTGGGTCATCAAATCAGCTAGGTAACAAGCGTCATCTGCTGTTGCTAGACGTACATTCATTAAAAGCACTCCTTAAATATGAAACCGTCGGACGAATTCATTACGCATCGTACGATTTGCGAATAGTGCCATGCCAATAAGGGTAAGCAGCGCATAAAGTGCAGTGATTGCGCTCGGCCATAAGACGAGCGACAGAGAGCTTAAGAACAATAAAACAGGCATAAAGCAAGAACGATCATCGTCATCATGTACCCTAAGTATTCTCGCCACTTCATCGGTTTGTTTAGAATGATAATCGTAACGATTAATGTTGCACTGATGACGAGAAAAGGGATGACGTAGTGGATCGACCAACGGGTCGCACCTGCAGCAGTATCGAGTACAATGAGCATCGCCGATAGTGCGAGCACTTGAAATATAATTTTTGAACCTGCGTGTGCACGGGAGAGTATCGTGTGATTGACGAGAAGAAGTACGTACAGCACAGGTCCAACAATATAAAATACCCAGAGCACGTCCGGTGTTGTGAGCAGGTTAATTAACAGAGAGCCGCTAATGATTAAAAGAGCGATAAATAGTGTGACTTTCTGTTTCATGTATCGTTGTTTTGAGCGATTATGGTAGACCGGATAATGATCGGCGAGTTGTTCTTCTTCAGTCAATTTCCGGCTGCATAGTGGGCAGACTTGCTGTTGAGTTTGCACTTGACAGTGTTCGCAATGCTGCAAGGAAATCATCCTCCGTCATTTGAGTAAACTTCGACATCGATCCCTGATATTTCCACAAGTTGCGTGAAGAAAGCACGGATCACATCGCTTTCCTCAATCGACCGAGCGAAAGAAATAACAAAGCGGTCGTTAATTGAGCATATTCCCCCGTTTATGGGGCTTTTTCTCGTTGGATACATCACCATTTCCATCTGTTCAATCGCTGTGCTCACGTCTTTTGGCAAAGAAATGTTGCCGATGTTCGTGAGCGTGAGCGTTTTCGTTCGCTCCCCGTAACTTTTGTAGCCGTAGCGAATGGCTTGATATTTCAATATCGCTGGCACGAACCGTGCGGTGAGCATGTTTTGCAATTTCACATGGTGGTTCAAACCTTGCTGCAACTTCTCTTGCTCTGTTTTTTTCTTTAATTGTTCTACAACTTCTGTATGAATCATTTCCAGTGATGTTTCTTCGGTCACTTCCATTCCAACATTCACGACCGCAAAAAAATTACGCAATGACTTGGAAGGGAAAATCGACCGTAAATTCACGGGGATGGCAATTTTTATTGGTTCACTACGGTTTCGAAATCGGAGCTTTTCACGATAAATACTCATAATTAAGACCGAAGTAAGGTAGGTAGTGATTGTACCATTTATTGTTTTCGCTGCTTTTCGTAGTTCAAGTGCACTCATCACCCCGTGAATCACTACGGTCTCTTCAATCGGTTTTCCTTTTATTTGGTAGGCGTTTTCTTCCTTCGTTCGTTTCGATGAATCGCTAGACTTGTAGTTCTGATAACTATCATCAAGCTCATACTCGCTAGGTGTACCCGATACATCAATGACTGTACCGTCATTGTTCGGTTGTTCACCCGTTTGATTCAAGTAGTCAAAGACGAGTGCTTTTAGAAACTCAAGTGCTCCTGTACCGTCCGTTACCGAATGAAAGAACTCTACAGAGATTCGCTTTTTGTAATAGAGCACGCGAAATAAATACCCGTTCGTCTCAATCGGGTCGACAGGTGAGCACGGAAATGTCGATTCTTCTTTAACGAATAATTTCTTGTCGTTCTCAACGAGAAAATCCCAAAACACGCCACGACCTAATTTCACTGCGAACATCGGAAATCGCTTCATTACATGATCCAATGAGGTTTGCAGCTTGTCCGGTTGTACGTGTTCGTTCATGATCATCGCAATGCGAAACACAGATGAATTCGCACGTTCAGATACAGCATGAAAGACTTTCCCGGCATTATCAATTTTATACCACTGGTCCATCATGCACTCCCCCGAATGTGTTTATTGTTATCATAGCATTTCCAACTCGCTAACAACATTCACATTTCGAGAAAAAATATGCAAACAAAAGAGCTGATCAATTCAATTTGACACGTTTTGTACAATGATAGGGAATGAGTAAAGGTTAAAACAGGGGTGAATTCAATGTACACGATCGGCACACTGTCCAAAAAAACGGGAGTCACCATCCGTACGTTAGATTATTACGACCAGATTGGCTTACTATCTCCTCATAACAAAACAGAGGGAGGGCATCGTTTATATAGTGATGAAGAAGTGTTCAGACTAGAGAAAATACTCTCGCTGAAATTTTTAGGGCTGTCGCTCGAGACGATACAGACGTTCATGAATGAACGAACAACCACGTGGGAAGCTGAATTATCCAGGCAAATGCGAATGGTGCAACAACAAAAAGAACGGCTAACCCAAATTGAAACAGCGATTCGCAGTGTGCTCTACTCAGTGAAAGTTGAACATGACGTAAACTGGGCTGTCATTTTTCAAGTGATGAATCTTTATCAAGAAGGGGTGATGCCTGCGGACGATACATTGAACCAATACCTTAATAATGAGGAAAAAGAAAGAATGCTTTCTATAAGTTATGATCAACAGTCGGAAGAGCAATGGCTCGCGCTTATTCAAGACATTCGTTCTAATCTTCACGAATTGCCGACTTCTAACGTAGCTCAGCAATTGCTTGACCGTTGGCTAGAGGCACGTACGAGATGTATGGTGAGGATGAGCAATTCCTTGGCAAAACGTGGGACATGATTGCCAATGAGAGTGAAAGTATCCTGTTCTATCCAATGACTAAAGAGGTTGTGGAATTCATTACTGCTGCTATGCATGTGAGGGACAAGCCTCACCACCAACTGTAATAAAGTAGCCGAGCATCGCTTTTAAAGTTAAACAAAGCCAAGATGGTTTTGCACACTTGTGCCGTATACGAAACATCTTGGTAATACCATTCGTCATAGGAAGTCTCTCCAAAAAAAGGACCAGCTAGGGCGGGCAACGTGTAATGGGAAGTGGAGGGGTCATTTAACGTCTCCGAGCATACGTGAAGTAAGTGTTCAAGTTGTTCTCGGCTGACAGGGTACATCTTGCAGTCATCTTGTTCATTTTGAACGTTCTCAACAAACCAGCGATGAATGTGATTGGCTTTGCGCCAATAAGCAATCTCTTCATGGTATACACCATCAAAATCATTTCTTTTTTCAACGACTAAATACATATCTAATCCCAAATAATCACCTCGTCTTTTTCGTATTCCAAGGACAGGTGTGCATAAAGGCAAAAGGTTGGGGATAAAGGATCGCAAAGTTGAGGGTTTGAAGAAGTAACAGCTTGAGGTAAGTAAGTCGTGCGAAGGTGACTCACTGACTATTATAAATGTTCGGTTATTGATTGTGTAGAGGACAAACTACAGATTTATCTGGATAAAAACTAAACCATGAATAATGTGTATGACCGAGGTTGTAGGGGAAATAGATAAAAGGGATGAGGAGGGTTTCATGATTACATATGTGCAGGCGACGGCAGATGATTTTGATAAGCTATTAGCACTGCGGACGACAGTGATGGCTGAAGATTTCAAGCGACACGAAATTGATGTAGATCGAACGAAGTATTATTTCGCCAAAGCTTTTCAGCCACAATACACATCGATACTGATGATTGAAAATGATGAAATTGGTTGTGTTTCAGTACAACCAGGTGAAGGTGGGGAAGATGAGCTCAAGCACTTTTATCTGTACCCAAAGTTCCAAGGTTATGGGTACGGAACAGACGTATTAAAGCGAATTATCCGTGAGCAGAGAAAGAATGGGCGAAACCTCACATTGCACGTGTTCAAAGGAAGCGAAGCCATTCCTTTATACAAAAAACACGGATTTAATGTCGTTGAAGTAGGAGATTTCACCGAACGTCTTAGACTTTCGGTAGTCGAGTAACTGGGTGCAAGTACGGTGGGGTCTGCCCGGTTATGTTAGGTAAAGAAGGGTTTCTAGTGCTTGGCAGAAAACGGGCAGTCCGTTAGAGAGCGCCAAAAAGGCTTCTTCTCCAGAGAATAACAAATGTTCTCTGTTGGATTGAACTTTACACTGGCAAATCATTTAAATTACATGAACCGTCACGTTTGTTTCCGCATCGATTTGAGCGGGCCATGATAGAGGCAAACCCCGACATTCAAGTATATGGAGGAATTTGGGCTTGGTTCTGTTCTCTACATAGGTTGAGGTGGTTTTTACTCACATAAACGCTTGGTTGTACACCGTTTGTGGATTTTTAGGAGAACGGCGAGCTAGTTAAGTTAAACGAAAGAATTTCTTCAAGAACCCATAGTAAGCTTCTGAAAGTGGAACTGTTCTCGAATTGAGGCAGAACTGTTCTCAAGTTGGTAAAAATAGCAGGAAAAGCAGTTTATTCTCATAAAATAGGGAGTAGAATGAGCAAACTTGGGAATAGATTACCGGGTCACGTGTACATCCCCGCCCCAAAGTACCGAGCATCCTGTCGGCGCGAGCCGCGCCGAACCGAGTTCGATTTGGCTTCGGCCCGCTGGGGCCGACGTGTCGTTGGCACTTCAGCCTGGAGTCTGCGCTCCAGTTGGAACAAACTGCGCAA